>VFZQ01000028.1 GCA_016871135.1 Acidobacteriota bacterium
ATCGATCCGAAGTCCCCAGACGTGCAGCATCTGAGCCGCGCGCTTACGATGCAGGCGCTGCTGAATCCGGCGAAGTAACAGTTAGCGCGGGAGCGGTTGGAGCAAGCGCCTCGACGCGAACGTAGGCGAGTGCGACCGTCACGTTGTTGCGCGGATCGAAAGCCGAACTGGTGACGGCGCCAACTTCTTTCTCGCCGCTCATCACCTTCGCTCCGGGCGCGGCCGGAGTCGGAAGTTGCAAGCGTGTCAGAACTTTGTTGACGTGCCCGCGCGAGCGAACGCGTTCGACGATTTCCTGGCCGAGATAGCAGCCTTTCGAAAAGTGCAACGCGTGAGTGAGTTGGGTTTCCTGCGGGAGGTTGGCCTCGGTAATGTCGACCCCGTAGAGTGGCTTGGCGTGAAGCAGGCGGGCGATCTCGACGGTCTCCGCCGAAACTTCAACGGCGCGCGCATCGAGCAGGGTTTCGCGTAGCACCGGAGCATCGAGCGGGCTGATGTAGATGTGAAAACCGGCGGCGCCCGTGTAGTTCGTTCGCGCGACGAGGCGGTCGGCCCATTCGACCGAATCGAAGTCGTTGATCGGAGTCGGCGCGCCGATCGACTCAAGAATTTCCGCTGCCGCGGGGCCTTCGAGCGCTAGCGTCGTTTGCTGGTCCGAGACGTCTTCGAGGGTTACGTCGTCGGCGATGATGTACTTGTCGAGGTGCTCCATGATGAACGCGCGCCGATCCGGTTCCACGTCCAGCAGCAGGTGATCGGATTGCGCGAGGATCGTCACATCGGACAACACGCGGCCTTGCGCGCTGAGGAAGAATGCGTAGCAGCCCTGACCCGGTTCGAGTTGCTGCACGTGATTCGTCGACATGGCGTGCAGTAGGCGTTTGCGGTCTTCGCCGAACGCTTTGATGCGCCCGCGCCCGGGTAGTTCGAACAGAGCGGCGTTTTCCGAAAAGGCGTGCAACATGATCAGAATGCCCGCAGCGCCGCCGACAACGCGATCACCGCGAATCCGGACATCATGACGCCCTTCAGCATTCGCGCGCGCTTTTCCGGCGTCGTCGATTCCTTTGCCGCCAGAATCGACACCGCCGCGATGTGCAGCACGAGAAGAAATTTCAAGCCGAAGACCATGTGGTATTCCTTCGGCACGCCGGCGCCCATGCGCGTCATCAGGTTGTAGATGCCGGTGAGAAACATCGCGCCGACAATGCCGGCGGTCACGGCCGGGCCATTGGAACGAAACAGGCCGCCGATCAGCGCGACGGCGCCGGCAATGTGCACAACTCGCGCGGCGTAGGGAAGTGGATCGATCATCGTACTTTCAGTCTCGCCATATTCGATGCGTACAATCAACTAATGATTCACGAGGTGCTGCCTGTCGGCATGCTGCAATGCAACTGTTCGGTACTTGGCGATCCGGAGACGGCCGAGGCGATCGTCGTCGATCCGGGCGACGATATTTCCGCGATTGAGGAGATTCTCTCCAAGCACGGGCTGATGGTGAAAATGATCGTCATCACGCACGCGCATATCGACCACATCGGAGGCGCGGCGAAGCTGAAGGCGTCGACCGGCGCGCCCGTCTACATGAACGAAAACGATGTTTGGTTGTACGAGCAGCTCGATATGCAGGCGGGCTGGCGCGGCATGGAAACGCCGGAGCGCACCGAGATCGACGTGCCGCTGCGGGATGGACAGAAGCTGACACTCGGAGCGGTGGAGATCTTCGCCATGCATACGCCGGGGCACACGCAGGGAAGTTCGTGTTTGTATATTCCGCGGGAGTCGACTCTGATCGCTGGCGATACGTTGTTTCGCGATTCGATCGGCCGCACCGATCTTCCTGGCGGCGATGGAAAGAAGATCCTGCAATCGATTCACAGCAAGCTGCTAACGCTGCCCGAAGACACCGCCGTAACCTGTGGGCACGGGCAAAACACCACGATCGGACGCGAGAAAAAGCGCAACCCGTTTCTAAACCGGCTTTGACTTTTCCATCGCCTGGAGCACGAGTTCCTTCGACTCGTTCAGGCACTGCAGGATGATTTGCAAATCCATCGCGGGCTTATTGGGCTGGCGCACCGATTGGCAATACACACCATGTTGGCCGACGAGTACGAGGGCGTCGGTCAAAAGGTCGGAAGCCATGGCGAGTTTGCCGCGCGCGGGGCCGAATTGCATCTCGTAACGCTCGAGCTGATCTTTATCCATTCGATTCTTTTTATCCTAAAAGGGTGATCTCTCTTCCCGCTTGGCCGATTTCGACGGCCCGTGAAACCGAACTGCTCGCGCAGGTCTTGGCCAGTCCGCAATGGGGCGGCTTTCATTCGATCGTCGGCGAGTTTGAAAAACAGTTCGCAGCCTATCAGGGCTGCGCGTACGGGATCAGCGCCGTTAACGGCACGGTGACTCTTGAGATGATGCTTGCGTGCGCGGGGATTCAACCGGGCGACGAAGTCATCGTGCCGGCCATTTCGTTTGTGTCGACGGCGACGGCGGTGACCCGTATTGGCGCGGTGCCGGTGTTTGTCGATATCGAGCCGTACTCGTTTAACATGGACCCCTCTCGCGTCGCGGAGGCGATTTCACCGAAGACGCGCGCGTTGGTCGCGGTGCACTTCGGCGGCGCGCTGGCCGATGTCGATGCGCTGGCTTCTTTGTGTGCGGAGCGCGGGCTGCTGTTTTTCGAGGACGCCGCGCACGCACATGGGTCGGAGTGGAATGGGAAGCGGGCGGGGTCGTTCGGGTTGGCGTCGTCGTTTAGTTTTCAGAACGGCAAGGTGATGACGGCGGGCGAGGGCGGGATCGTGCTGACATCGGATGAGGCACTGGCGGCGCGGCTGCGGTCGTATGCGAATCAGGGCAGGCGGCCGGGCTATTCGTTCTTCCATCACTTCGAGGCTGGCAACAACTACCGCATCACGGCGTTGCAAGCGGCGGTGTTGACGGCGCAGTTGGAGCGGCTGGATTCACAAATCGCGCTGCGCGCGGCGAATTGGCGCGCGTTCCTCGATGAGTACGGCGATGCGCGCGGAGTCACCTGGCAGAGAGTGCCGGCCGAGGTGAACCGAAACTCGAACTATCTCGTGCTGGGCCGCGTCGACGCCGATCGCGATCCGTTTTGCGCGCGGCTGCAAGCGGAGGGCATTCCGTGTACACCGTTCTATCCGCACACGCTGTACGGAAATCCGCTGTACACGAGTGGCGACGCTCCGTGCCGTGTGATGCCGTGCCCGAATGCGGAGGCTTGTATTGGCGATGCGTTCTGGATTGGGTTCCGCGCGCTGATGGGGGACGAGGAGACGGCGCGCAAAGTGGCGCGGGTGGCGCGATGAAGTTCACTCTGGATCCAAGCGCACGCCCCAGCGGATTAACCGATTGGGCGCGGTTGAAAACAATGTCGCCTCACGAGGCTCTGTTAGCTGCCGAGGCAGATCCCGAGAATCCGCCGCTTACGCCATCGGAACTCGCACGGTTGCGGCGGGTGCACGCCGGTAGGGTTGACCGCCCGCCAACCGAAACTCGTTGAAGAAGCGCTTCGCTAGCGCATCACTCCCGTGCTCTTCAAGAAGTCAAAAATCTTCGGATAGAGTTGATCGGAAACCTCTTTCGGAAACCCGTGCTTGCCCCTGGGTACGCTGATCAACTCGGCGCGCGCGCCGATGTCGCTTAATGCCTTTGTAAGCTTGACGCCGTGTTCATAAGGCACAACCGGATCTTCGTCGCCGTGAAGTGTGAGGACCGGCGGCACGCCTCTGCGCACATAGGTCATGGGCGACACGCGGCGGGCGAGCGCTGTGCGGTCCGGGCCTTCGGGCACCCATTCGACGGCGTACTTGCGCCTGTTGGCGCCGTGCAATTGATCGTCGACATCGGTGATGCCATAGAAGTTGACGACCGCGCGGATCTTCACCGGTTTGCCGAGCTTGGCGGACTTCGGCGTCATGCCCACCATCAGCGCCAAGTGGCCGCCGGCGCTGCCGCCGGTGACCGCGATGCGATTCGTATCGACGTTCCACTTCTTCGCGTTTTCGATGAAATAGTTCGCCGCCTTCAACACGTCTTCGACGGCAGCCGGCGCGGTGGCGGCTTTGGCGAGACGGTACTCGACATTGCACACGACGAAGCCTCTTTCGAGATAGCGGTCGACCCAGTCGACCTTCATCGATTCTTTCGTTCCGGCCGTCCAGCCCCCGCCGTGAATGACAATCATCGCGGGCTTCGGCCCGCCGCCCGGCGGCACGTGAACATCCATGCGGGTTTCGGGATGTTTGTCATAAGCGATGCCCATCTCCGGCTGTGCGGAGAGGGCGAGCGCGGCCAACGCGAAGAGTGCGATTCGCATAGAGCCATTAGAACTGATAGTGTCAAGAAAATGAAGATCCTTGTTTCCCTTCTTGCCGGCCTCGTCTTGGCTGGCGCCGACGCAGGTGTAATCGAGAGCGTGCAAGCCAATAAAGACAGGGCTTTGACGGCCGATCCGTCGACAGCGTTTTGGAAAGCCGCCAAGCCGGTGATCGCTGAGAACTCGCCCTTGGGCGAAGCCGTGCCAGGTCATCGCACCGAGATCCGTTCGCGATGGACGAAACAAAATCTATACATTCTGTTCTCGTGCGCGTACGAAGAGCTTTTTCTGAAGCCGGATCCGGACGTGTCGAAAGACACGTGGCGGTTGTGGGAGTGGGATGTCGCCGAGGTCTTCGTTGGCGCCGAGATGGACAACATTACGCACTATCGCGAATACCAGGTTTCGCCGCAGGGCGAGTGGATCGACCTCGACATCGACCGCAAGAAACCGCAGCCGCAGGGCGGCATGTTGTGGAACTCCGGGTACAAGGTAAAGGCGCGCATCGATGAGAAGAACAAGATCTGGTACGGGGAGTTTCAGATTCCGATCACAAGCATCAACGGCGCTGAAGCAAAACCCAACGGCGAGATGCGCATCAACTTCTACCGCATGCAGGGCAAGCGGCCGAACAGCAAGATGATCGCTTGGCAGGCGACCGGCGCGCGTAACTATCATGTGCCGGAAAAATTCGGCAAACTCCGCCTGGTGAGCGGCAAGTAATGCGGGGTGACAGCGGGCTGCGCATATCGCCGGTGGGCTTGCGCGGCATTGTTGGGCGCGGACTGACGGCCACGCACTTTCTGGATTTCGCGGCGGCCTTCGGTACGTTTATCGAGCGCGGAAGGCCCGTCGTTGTTGGCCGCGATCCGCGATCAAGCGGGCGGATGGCGCGCGAAGGCGTCGTCAGCGCGTTGATGGCGTGCGGGCACGAGGTAATCGATCTGGGCGTCGTTTCGACTCCGGTTGTGCAGCATGCACTGCAGCGGTTGGACGCCGCGGGCGGCATCGCGATCTCGGCGAGCCATAATGCGGCGGAATGGAACGCCCTGCGGTTCCTCGGCGCGAACGGGACGTATCTTTCGACCGCCGAGTCGAACGAACTGCTCGATATCTATCACCTGCGCAAGTTCCGATTTGTGGAGTGGGATTCGATCGGTACGTTGCGTGAGGACGCGACCGCGATCGAACGCTACATCGACGACCTCGAGCAAGTCTTCGATTTTGCGGCCCTTCGCGGCATGCGGGTTGTCGTCGACTGCTGCAACGGCACCTCCGCGCCAACCCTTCGTCGTATCGTCGACCGCTTTGGTCTCGATCTGGTTCTGATCAACGAGCGCGTCGAGGGCGATGCCTTCGCGCACGAACCGACAACCTCCGCCCGCATGGTAGAACTGCAACTCGGGCCGCTGATTCAGCCGCTACAGGCGCGTGCCGGATTCCTGTTCGACATCGATTCGGACCGCGTCGCGATGGCCGACGATCTCGGCCGCGGCGTATCGGAAGAAATGATGCTCCCGCTGCTGGCCGATCACCTCATGACGCACACGCCCGGCCGAATCGCAATTACGAACTTGTCCAGTTCGGCGTTGCTCGAAGAGGTCGCGGCGAAGCATGGCGGGCGAGTGGTGCGCGTGCCCGTCGGACGGCAGGCGGCGATGGACGCGTTGGCGGCGTATCGCCCCGAACAAATTGCCGTAGCCGGCGAAGGCACCGGTGCGGTGATGATGCCGCAATTTCGCTTCATCTACGATGGCATCGCGTCGATGCTCGCCGTCATGACGATGATGCGCGAACGCGGACAAACGGTGCGCGAAATCCTGGCGTCATACCCGCGTTTTGAGATCTTGAAGGGCGAGATTCCGCTGGAGTCGCCGCGCGTGCCGGCGCTGTTGATGGACTTGCAGGACGACTATCCCGACGCGCGCATCGACCGCAGCGACGGGCTGCGCGTCAGTTGGCCGGACCGCTGGTTTCACGTCCGTGTCAGCCAGACCGAGCCGATCCTCCGCGTCATCTGCGAGCAGCGCGGCGAGGCGCCGTCGGCTCTCTTCGAATCCCTAATGGACAAGGTGAGGAGCTACAGCTGATGCCGCGCGAACACCTATTAAAGATTGGCGTTTCCGGCGTGCGCGGCGTCGTCGGCGAGTTCCTGACTCCGTCGTTGACGCTGAGTTTCGCGCAGGCGTTCGGAACGTATGTCGGCGGCGGGCGCGTTGTTGTCGGCCGCGATACACGCACCAGCGGGCCGATGCTGCAGCACGCGGTGCATTGCGGATTACTGGCGGCGGGATGCGATGTCGTCGATGTCGGTGTCTTGCCGACGCCGACGATGCAGATCTACGTCGAACATATTCGCGCTCGCGGCGGGATCGGACTGACCGCGTCGCACAATCCGCCGGAGTACAACGCGTTGAAACTCTTCAACGCCGAGGGGCAGTTTTTCAATCACTACGAGCGCAACGAACTGCTCGACCTCTATCATCAGCGTGATTTCGCGCAGGCGCAGAACGCCGCGATCGGCCATGTGCGGCGCGACGACGGCACGGCGAAATCGATCCACATCGGGCGCGTGCTGGCGAAGGTCGATGCCGATCGGATCAAGCGGCGGAAGTTCAAAGTGGCGCTCGACGCAGTGAACGGCGCGGGTTCGGTGATGACGCCGGAGTTTCTCACGGATTCGCTCGGCTGCCGTCTCGACGCCATTTCCATCGATCCGACGAAGGTCTTTCCGCGTATCGCCGAACCGAGGCCGGACACGCTGGGCGATCTCACCGCGCTGGTGCAAAAGTCCGGCGCCGATGTCGGCTTCGCGCAGGACCCCGATGCCGACCGCCTCGCTATCGCCGATGAAACGGGCCGTGTGGTCGATAACGACGACGTTCTCGCGCTGGCGGTACTCCGCGCTCTCGCTGTCGTACCCGGCGACGTCGTGGTGAACCTGACGACGTCGTCGGCGATCGACGATATCGCCAAGACGTTTCACCGGCGCGTTTATCGAACGCCGGTGGGCGAGGCGAATGTGGTCGACACGATGCGCGCGGTGCGGGCGGCGATCGGCGGCGAAGGCTCGGCGGGCGGCGTGATTTTCCCGGCGGTGCAGTTGTGCCGCGACTCCTACATCGCGATGGCGTTCCTGCTCGACCTGATGGCGGAAACGGGGCAGACCGTGTCACAGTTGGTGGCTTCGCTGCCGGCGTATACGCGCAATTCGGGCAAGGTGCCGTTCACGCACGGGCGGCTCGGCGGATTGATGCAGGCGTTGGAGGAAGGATTCCCGGAAGCCGAAGCCGACCGCTCCGACGGCCTGAAACTCATTTGGCCCGATCGATGGCTGCACGTGCGGGCGTCGAACACGGAGCCGTTGCTCCGGTTGGCGGTGGAAGCGCGGGATGGGGAAAGGGCATCGGCGCTTTACGATACCGCGTGGAAATTACTCACGAGCCTGTAACGATTCTCGCGATACGGTACTCTACAAACTCGTGGGTGTGTTACCCCGAATGAACAGGAGAGTTATCGAATGGAACTGGAAATCGTCAAAGGCAAGTACCAGGACGTCATCGACTTGGCCAAGATGAAGAACTGTAAACTGCATAACGTGCACATCGAAGGTGAGAAACTGCTGATCCGCGCCGATGCGCCGAATGAGGACGTCAAGAACGCGCTATGGTCTTGCGCGAAGGAAATCGATCCCGTGTTCGCCGACCTGTGGCTCGACGTGAATATCGATTCGAGTCTGCCGGCGCCGGTGGAGACGAAGACGTATACCGTCGTCGCGGGTGACTCGTTGTGGAAGATCGCCGCGAACCACTTGGGCAACGGCGCGTTGTATCCGGAGATTATCAAGGCCAACCCGGGCAAGCTGGTCGACGACAAGTCGGTGATTCACCCCGGCGATGTGTTGGTGATTCCGAATCTGTAGTTTTGCGCTATCTGCTTTTTCACAAGCCGTACGGTGTGTTGACACAGTTCACCGACGCCGCGGGCACGGGACGAAAGACTCTGAAAGACTTCGTCTCCGTGCCCGGCGTGTATGCGGCCGGCCGTTTGGACGCCGATAGCGAAGGCCTGCTGCTGCTAACCGACGACGGGGATTTGCAGCACCGGTTGCTCGATCCGAAGTTTGGTCATCGGCGTACGTATTGGGTGCAAGTAGAGGGAGCGCCAACGGAAGAGGCGCTCGCCCCGCTGCGCGCCGGTGTTCTTGTGCAAGGTGAGATGACGCTTCCAGCGGAGGTGTCGCTGCTTGGCTTCGATCCGCCCGTCCCGCCGCGTGATCCGCCGGTGCGATTTCGCGCGGCGATTCCGACGACGTGGATCTCCTTGACGCTGACCGAAGGGCGGAATCGTCAAGTGCGGCGCATGACCGCGGCGATTGGATTTCCGACACTGCGGCTGGTGCGCTGGTCGATGGAGGCCCTCACGATCGAAGGACTGGCGCCTGGCGAGTGGCGATCCTTCAACGCCGCCGAACTTACTTCTCTGCGAGCAGCCGTTTATGGGACTCGTCGAGAGCCAGTTTCTCCTCGCGCGAAACCTTCGGGTACTCGAGGTCTAGGCCGTCGATGGCGCGGGTGAGGATGCTCGACGCCAGCATGCGGGCGGTGGACTTGTCGTCGGCGGGGATGACATACCAGGGCGCCCATTTCGTGCTGGTGGCCGATAGCGCGTCTTCATAGGCGCGCATGTAGTCGTCCCAGTATTGGCGCTCGTTCAAGTCGTGCGAGGAGAATTTCCAGTTCTTCTCGGGGTTCTCGAGGCGTTCGAGGAAACGCTTCTTTTGTTCCTCTTTCGATACATGGAGGAAGAACTTCAAGATCAGCGTACCGTTGCGGGCGAGGTGGCGTTCGAAGTTGTTGATGTCGTCGTAGCGCTCCTCCCAGATCTTCTTGGTGATGACTTCTTCCGGCAGCTTCTGGCGCTTCAAGTACTCGGGATGCACTTTGACGACGAGCACCTCTTCGTAATGGCTGCGGTTGAAGATTGTGATCTTGCCGCGCGCGGGCGAGACGCGCATGATGCGCCATAAATACGAATGATCCAACTCATCGGCCGATGGCGCTTTGAAGCTGTAGACGTCGCAGCCCTGCGGATTCAGGCCCGCGGTGAGATGCTTCACCATGCCGTCCTTGCCGGCGGCGTCCATGGCCTGCAGGACGAGCAGTACGGACCACCGGTCGTCGGCGTACAGTTTGGCCTGCGCGCCGGCGAGTTCGTCGAGATTGTCGGCGAGCACCTTCGCCGCCGACGCCTTCGCCTCAGCGTCGGACTTGCCCTTGAATGCATCGCCGCCGTCCCACTCGGTGGGAAAGCTCTTCAGCTTGCACTTCTTGCCCGGGTTGACCAGGAACTTGTCCAGCACTTTGTTTCCGAACATAACTCCACGACAATAGCAGATAGATGCCTCCCGAGGTCGTAGCAGTCGCCGAACAGCGCGCGGTGTATGCGCAGGTGCGCGAACTCGTGTCGATCGCGCCGAAGTTGGCGTTTGAAAAAACGGCGCTGCTGCGCGATCCGCTGTTGCGATCGCGGTTGCGAAAGGCCGCCTACTTGGCGTTGGCGGCGCGTGCTCCGGAGGATGCGGCGAAGTTGCTGCCATCGGTCGCCGGTGAGAAATGGCTGGGGGCGGTGCACTTCGCCGCGGCGCTGGATGTGGCGTGGCACACGGTGCGGGCGCAGCCGGAGTTGTCGAAGCGGTTGCTGGTGGAATCGGCGGCGCGCTGGCCCGATACCGCGCTGCGGGCGCGGGCGCAGTACATTGATTTGCCGTATGGCCGCGAGATCTTCGACGCCGCGACGGAGCCGCTGACATTTGAGCGGCGCGCTTCGCAACTCTTGCTCGCGCCTCCAGCGGGATTGAGCGGCGCGGAGAAACTGACGCTGGCCGCGATGGCACGCACCGATCTCGAAATCGATCGTGCGGTGGCGTTAGCGCGCGGCGTCGACTTGAAAGACCCGTCGTTGCTGGGGATGCCGCCCGGTATGCTGCGCGCGGCGCTGGCGCAGTTGCCGGACCCGAATGTGCCCGATGCGCTGGCCGCGCGAGCGATAGAAGGCATCGACGCCGCCGAAGATCCGGTGCAGGAAGCGGCGCGGGCGGCGACGTTTTTGCGGAAGCCTCTGCCAGGGCTGTCGTCATCGTATTTGGGCCAACTATTGCGTGCGCATATTGCCGAACGCGGCGACCACTTCGATACGGCGGCGCTGTTCGTCGACGGCGTCAATACGCAGCGCTACGTCTTTCACGACGACGTCGATGGCGCCGAATCGTTCGCGAGCTTTCTGGCTGCGTACGCGGACTGGCGCGTCGAGCGCAACGACAACTCCGTGAAGATATCGAGCCCGCGGAACGGCGCGCGGCGGATCGAAATTTTCGCCAACGTGCCGGGGCGCGCGTTGACCATGAAGACGCCGCCGCAAGTCATCGTGCACCGCGGGCACGATCATCACATCGAAGCGACGCTGCCGCTGCTAGATTCGGGCGCGCGGCTGATCTATCTGGGCAGTTGCCGGGGCATGCAGAATGTGGAAGATGTTGTGATGCGCTCGCCGAACGCGGCGGTGATCGCGACGAGGGCGATCGGCGTGACCGCGGTCAATGACGCGTTTTTGAAGGCTTTGAACGTAAAACTGCTTTCGGGCGAGCCTCTGCGATGGGATGCGGTTTGGAACTCGATGCGTCCGAAGCTCGGTGAACATTTCGCCGGTTATGTGCCGCCGCATCGCAATCACGCCGCCGTATTCTTCGAGGCATGGCTGCGTCACGCGCTGGCCGCGCGATAATAGCGGCCATGAAGCTGATTGAATACGCCGATGCCGCTCCCGAAGCGCGCGCGATGTTTGACGACATCATGGCGGTGCGCAAAACCGACCGCGTGAATAATTTCTGGAAGGCGCTGGCGAACGACCCGGCCACGATGCGGCGGACTTGGGAGAGCATCAAGGAGATTATGGGGCCGGGCGCGCTCGATCCTGTCATGAAGGAACTCATCTACATTGCCGTAAGCGTGACCAACAGCTGCGACTACTGCATCGCCACGCACACAGACGCGGCGCGGAAGAAGGGCATGACGCAGGAGATGTTTAACGAGATGATGGCCGTTGTTGGTATGGCGAACGAGACGAACCGGTTGGTGACCGGGTTCCGGGTGCCGTTGGACGAGGGGCTGAAGTAGCGCGGAACTTTTCCCGCGGATTCTTCGTAGGTACAGGCATGAGAGACGAAACAGCGTGCGATAACCGGTCGATTACGGCGCCGGTGATGATGATTGTCGTTGGCGGAATTCTATTGGTTGGCCAGTTTGTTCCGAATCTCGGGTTCGACAAGCTGTGGCCCTTGTTGATGATCGGCGGCGGTGTGTCGATGTTGCTGACGCGGAGATAATACTCTGGAGAGATGAGGCCTCTCCTGTTATTGAGTATTTGCGCGCTCGCGCTGTCGGCGCAGACGAGCGGGACGCTGGGCGGCGCGGTGTCGGACGAGAGTGGCGCAGCGGTAGTTGGCGCGAAGGTTTCGGCGACCAACGCCAACTCGGGTGAGCGGCGCGAGGCGGTCACTTCGGCGGCGGGCACTTACTCCTTTCCATTTCTCGCGCCGGGGCCGTATCGAATTGAGGTCGCGATTCCGGGTTTTGCGACCACCGTTGCGAATGCCGTGCTCGGCGTGACGGAGCGCGTGGCGGTCGATCTCGTGCTGAAGCCGGCGAGCGTAACCGAGCGCGTCGAAGTGACCGCGGCGGCACCGCTGTTGCAGACGGAGTCGGCGGCGCTGGGCCGCGTGGTCGAAGGCGACGCGGTGAAAGAACTGCCGCTTTCGTCGCGCAATTTCACGCAGTTGTTGGCGCTGTCGCCGGGCACTTCGGGGCCGTTGAACAACGCCGGCGCGCTGGGGCGGGGAACGCAGAATATTTCGTCGGGCGGGGCGCGGTTGGGATCGAACTCCGTGTATATCGACGGCGTCGATTCGATCAACATCCATAGCGGCACGGCGAACGAAAATGCTTTTGGCTCGAATGGTCTCGTCGCGCCATCGCCCGAGGCGATTCAAGAGTTCAAAGTGCAGACGGGGCTTTACGACGCGCAGTCCGGCCGCAGCGGTGGCGCCGCTGTTGTATTGGTCACCCGCTCGGGAACGCCGCAGTTTCACGGCGCGCTTTACGAATTTTTTCGTAACAACGCACTGAACGCGAATAGCTACTTTTTCAACGCGACCGGGCAGCAGCGTCCCGTGCTCAAGCAAAACCAGTTCGGCGGCAATCTGGGCGGTCCCGTTCTCAAGAACCGCACGTTTTTCTTCTTCTCGTATCAAGGCACACGCCAGCGGAACGGGTTGTCGGGATCGAGTTCGCTTACGCTGCCGGCAATTCCCGCCGACCGCTCGCGTGCCTCGTTGGGCCAAGTTTTCCAGGGCTTGCGGGGAACGCGCGGCGGTCCCGTTATTGCGGCCGATGGGTCCAACATCAACCCGGTGGCGGTGTCGCTGCTGAATTTGAAACTGGCCGATGGCTCGTTTGTCATTCCGTCGCCGCAACGGACAGGGCCCGGTGTCAATTACGCCGTGTCGATTCCCGCCCGTTACGAAGAAGGGCAATACATCGCCAACGGCGATCATCAACTGACGTCGAACAACAAGCTGATGTTCAAGTCGATCACATCGTCGCAGCCCGCGTTTCAGCCGCTGCCGGCGGCGACGATCCCGGGCTTCGGCACAACGCAGGATTTCAAGAGCCGCATCATGAGCCTCACCGATACGCACGTTTTCGGCCCGTCGCTGGTGAATGAAGCGCGCATGGGTTTTTCGCGGTTGCTGGGCGTGGTTGTGCCGGAAAACAAGATTCCGCTGAACCAGATCGGTATGCGTCGATTTAACGCGCGGGATTTCGATGACATTCCGCAAATGACGGTGACCGGTGTATTCAGCCTCGCCTACAGCGTGAACTCGGATCAGGGCGTCGCGCAGGATACATATCATTTTGTCGATACGCTGTCGTGGATTCGCGGGAAACATCAAATCCGCACGGGTGTTGAGATGCGCCGTTACGTCGACGACTACTATTCGAACAATCGCTTTCGCGGCACGATGACCTTGCAGAGCTTCGGCGATTTTCTTACGGGTCTGAGCGGCGCGCCGATCCCGCAGGGCGGCAACGGCACGGGCTTTAGCAACATCAACTCGTCGAGCGTCGCCAGCGGCGTCACCGACCGCATGGACCGCATCACCGATCTTTCGTTCTTTGTTCAAGACGATTGGAAAGTTTCGACGCGCCTGACTCTCAACGCCGGCGTGCGCTGGGATTACCTGGGCTATGCCGTAGATACGCTCGGGCGCAACGGCAGCTTCGATACGCGGCTTTATCAACCTCCGCCCGCGGGCGGTTCGACCAGCGCGGGATTTGTGCAGACCTCTTCGTCGCAGAAGCCGATCACCGGCATTCCGAAAGTGTCAAACACGCTGATCGACCGCGAGCCGAACCGAAACTTCGCCCCGCGATTCGGCTTTGCGTTCAAGGCTTCCGAAAAGCTGGCGCTGCGGGGCGGATACGGTATCTACTTCGACCGGTTGTCGAATCAACTGGGGTTATTGGAAGCACTGTCGCTGCCGGGCTACGTGCGAACCGATCTGCAAGGCTCGGCGGGCGCGGCGGCGACATTGGCGGATCCGTTCCCGGCGCTCCCGCAGCGGTCCGAGTTCCCGATCACGCCGGTGCTTTACTCGCCGCCGTACACCGCGAATCGTCCGGCAATCGGACTGAACGCCGTCGACCCGACGCTGCGCACGCCGTATCTTCAACAGTGGGGCTTGAACGCGCAGTATCAGATTTCGCCGGCGACGCTCGTCGAGCTTGGCTACCAAGGCACCAAGGGTTCGCGTCTGGCGACGCAGCGTCTCATCAATCAGCCGCTGCTGGCCAGTTCGCAGGCACCGGTGAACGGTGAGACCGCCAACACTGCCGCGAACGCGCCGCTCCGCGTGCCGTATGTGGGCTTCTCGCCAACGGGATTGGTGTGGCTCGAGACTTCGACGGATTCCCGCTACAACTCGCTGCAGGCTAGCGTCACGCGGCGACTGGCGAAGGGCGTACGATTTCTAACGGCATACACCTGGGCCAAATCGATGGACAACAATTCGGGCTCGGCGACAGGGGCGACCTTTACGCAGACCGACGGGGACCAGACGCGGCCTTCGCTCAATCGCGGGCCCTCGGACTTCGACCGCACGCAGCGGCTTGTCTTCAATTTCAGCTATTCGCTGCCTTCGGCGAAACTGCCGAAGCGGCTCTTCGGCGGTTGGCAATTGGCGGGCGTCGCGATCGTGCAGAGCGGAACACCGGTCTCGATTCTCGACACCTCCGGCGCCGCGCTATTCGGTACGTCGAACAGCCGCGCCAGTTGGGCGCCGGGCGCGACCATCGCCACTGCGATGAAGAGCGGCCGCACACAGGATCGGCTTGACGATTACTTCACGAAGACGGCGTTTGTGCGGGCCGGAAATCTGTGGGGCGACACCGGCCGCAATATTCTGCGCGGGCCGGCGCAGCGCAACATCGACTTGTCGGTCAACAAGACTGTCGCAATCACTGAGCGGTTCAACGCCGAACTGCGCGGCGAGTTCTTCAACCTGTTTAACGTCGCGAACTTTGCGAATCCAGGCGGCAGCATCACCGCGGCGAGTTACGCGTCGATCCGGTCGACGACGGGTAACCCGCGCGTTGTGCAGCTCGCTTTGAAGCTCCAGTTTTAACGACCAAACGCGTACAGAACGGTCAGCAGGCCGATCACCGAAGCGAGGAAGATCGAGTGACGCAATGTGAAGCGGAAGAGCTTCGATTCGTCCTCGGCCTTCATTCCCGTTGCGGCGGCGGCGACGGCGATCGACTGCAAGCTGATCATCTTGCCCATTACGCCGCCGGCGGAGTTGGACGATGCCATCAGCACGGGATCGAGTCCGAGCTTGTTGGCGGTCACCACTTGCAAGTTGCCGAACAGCGCGTTGGCCGAGGTGTCGCTACCGGTGAGGAACACGCCCAACCAGCCGAGCATTGCGCTGAAGAACGGGAAGGTCGAACCGGTGGATGCAAACGCGAGGCCGAGCGTGCCGGTCGCGCCGGAGTAGTTCATCAGGAACGCGAGAGCGAGAACGCTGCCGATGGTGAGCAGCGGCTTGGCGAGCTGTTGCAGCGTCTTCGAGAAGATCTTGACGAACGTCCCGAAGGATACGCGCAGCAGCATGGCCGCGAAGATGGTTGCCAGCACGCACGATGTACCGGCGGCGGAGAGCCAGCTAAAGGCGTACATCGCGGCGTAGGGCGATTGCTTGCCGACGGCGGGTGGCATCCGTTCGATCATGTTATGCAGACCCGGCCACGGAATCTGGATCGTCGTCTTGTTGAGATAGGCCTTGACGCTCTCGTTGCCCCAGATGAGGACGAATACGACGAGCATCAGATACGGCATCCAAGCCCAGAACAGTTCGCTGCCGGAGATCTTTACCGCGGCGGGCGCGGCCGACGTTTCGCCTTCGAGACGGAACGTGTCCTTCGGCTTCCAAACCTTGATGAGAATAACCAGCGATCCGATCGCGGCGAGCGAACTGGTGATGTCGACCAGTTCGGGGCCGAGTTGCGTCGACACCAGGAATTGCAGACCGGCGAAGGCGCCGCCGCAGACGATCGCGGCCGGCAGAACGCCCTTGAGCGCGCGCCAGCCGCCCATGACGAGGATCAGGTACGAAGGCACGAAGAACGAAACCGGAGCGCAGATCGATCCGACCCAGCCGCTCAATTCCTTAACGGGCAGGCCGGTGGTAATGGCGAGCGTGGTGACCGGAATACCGATCGACCCGAACGCGACGGGCGCGGTGTTTGCGAGCAGGCAGATGCCGGCGGCGTAGAACGGCGAGAAGCCGAGGCCGGTCAACATCGCCGCGGCGACGGCGACCGGGCTGCCGAATCCGGCGGCACCCTCGATGAACGCGCCGAATGCGAAGGCGATCAGCAATGCTTGCAGGCGGCGATCCGGCGTGAGGCTGCCGACCGACTGCTTCACGATTTCGAACTTGCCGGTCTCGACGGTGAGGTTGTAAAGCAGAATCGCGGAGAAGACGATCCAGCCGATGGGCAACATGCCGAAGGCCGCGCCGTATAGCGCCGACGATACAACCATGCCGCCGGGCATGCCGTAGCCGAACAGCGCGACGACCGCCGCGGTGGCGAGTCCGGTGAGGCCCGCTTTCCACGCCGGCTGCTTAAAAACGCCCAGCATCAAGAGCAAAACAAAGATCGGA
The DNA here is from genome assembly GCA_016871135.1 of Acidobacteriota bacterium. GTDB lineage: Bacteria > Acidobacteriota > Terriglobia > Bryobacterales > Bryobacteraceae. The sequence goes on from VFZQ01000028.1 coordinate 16,629, forward strand.
AGGGCGGCTATGGCCGCCGAAGCGCCGAGGCTATCGGCAATGGGGATGTAGTTATGCTGCCACATGGGGAACCTTGTTATGTTATCTCGACTTTGGCCGAATGCAACACC
>VFZQ01000029.1 GCA_016871135.1 Acidobacteriota bacterium
TCTCCATCAGCCTCTACCCCATCATCATCACCGGCGGCGAGGAGCCCCACAACCTGAAATCCGGCGCCACCAGCGTGCCCCGCAAGGAGCTCCTCCACAACCTCCGTGTGTTCGTCGAAACCGGCGCCATCGTCTTCGCCGACGGCCTCCGCCACCGCGAGCGCCTCATCCGCGAATGCTCCGGCGTCAAAGCCTCGGGAACAACAGTCGACCACGACGACCTTGTCATAGCCGTCGCCCTCGCCGCCTGGCGAGCCAAGAAACAATGTAGCGAACTCATCCCCAACAAGCGCTGACCGGGCCTTCCGCAAGGATCGCAAGGACCAGCCACCAGCTCTGTGACAATTGAATAACCGCTGACGCGCCAAAGCGAGGCGCGTCAGCCATCGGGCGGCCCCTACGCCATCTGCCAGCCCTTGCGGAACTTCGGCTTCAGGTACTCGTTCGCCGCATTGTTGTTGGTCACGCGCATCTTCGCGCTGTCCCATTCCAGCTTGCCTTCAAACCGCGTCGCCAGCACGCCTAGCGCAATCCACTCCGTGAACGGCCCGGCGATCGAAAAGTCCGAACACGCCCGCTCCCCGCCCTTACACGCGCGAATCCAGTCGCGGTAGTGCCCCGGCGATCGCGTCAGGAACTGCGGCGGCATCTTGTAGTCCTTCATCTTCTCGGCCGGCAGCAGCCGCGTGTTCTCGCCATACGTGCCGGTCGTAATCAGCCCCTTCTCGCCGATAAACAGGCTGCCGTTCGATCCCCGCTGTATCGCCCGATTCACGTTCTGATTCAGCCGGTCGCTCGCATTCGCCGCCGGCTTTGCGGGATCAACCGCGGGCCGCCGCGGCAGATCGCCCAGAACCTCCTCCGCGCCCAATCCGTTCGGACGGAACGGCGGCTCCACCGCGCCGTCGTACCAGAACACTTTCACCGCCGGCATCGAGCCCCGCGCGGGGAAGTCGAAACGAATCACCGAACTCTTCGGATGCGTGTGCTTGTTGTCGCCGACCTTCTTGATGCACTCCACCGCCACCGGCGCGCCCAGTTGCAGCGCCATGTTCGGCGCACCCAGAATGTGGCACGCCATATCGCCCAGCGACCCGCTGCCGAAGTCCAACCAACCGCGCCAGTTGAACGGCAGATACGCCGCGGCATACGGCCGCTGCGCAGATCCGCCCAGCCACAAGTCCCAATCCAGCGTCGACGGCACGGCTTCTTCCTTCGGCAACTCCGCGATGCCCTGCGGCCACACCGGCCGGTTCGTCCACGCATGCACTTCGGTGACGGCGCCGATCTCGCCCGCCCAAATCATCTCCGCGCACTGCCGTGTGCCTTCGTTCGAATAGCCTTGATTGCCCATCTGCGACGGGACCTTGAATTTCGCCGCCGCCTGCGTCAACGCCCGCGCTTCCCACACCGTCCGCGTCAGCGGCTTCTGCGTGTAGACGCCCTTGCCACGCTCCATCGCCGCCATCGTCGCGATGCCGTGCATGTGATCCGGCGTCGCGATAATCACCGCGTCGATGTTCCGGTCTTCCTTATCGAGCATCTGCCGGAAGTCTTTGTACTTCGGCGCCTTCTCGTGGAGCTTGAACGTGCGCTCGGCGCGTGCCCAGTCAACATCGGCCAGCGCGACAATGTTCTCGGTCGCGCACCCCGCGATATCGCTTGCGCCCTTGCCGCCGGCGCCGATCGCGGCGATGTTCAACTTCTCGTTCGGCGACTTGTAGCCAAGCATCTTCAGCGATGCGGCCGATCCGTATCCGGCGGCGGGGACGGCTCCCGCAAGGAGCGGTCCGATGAAGAAATGGCGGCGTGTGGGTGTGTAGCTGGACATGGGCTTTGTACCGTTGTATCAAACTGAAAGGGTGTCCGAAGACGATATCGTCGAGTTGCCGATCACTAGCGTGTTCGACCTGCACACCGTGCCGCCGCGCGATGTCACCGGCGTCGTCGAAGCCTACCTCGAAGCAGCCTGGGAAAAGGGCCTCACCGAATTGCGCATCATCCATGGCAAAGGCATCGGCGTGCAGCGCGAGGCCGTTCGCAAAGTCCTCGAACGCACCGCCTTCGTCGATTCGTTCCGCACCGCGCCCGAAGACGCCGGCGGTTGGGGCGCGACGTTGGTAACGCTTCGCCCTGTTAGACTGGAAGAGCGATGAGTATGCTCTCTCAGCGGCTTCAAGTTGGGGTCGCCCAGAAGCAGATCCTCACCCCTGGCCTCGTCCAGTTGGTGTCGGTTCTACAACTAAATCGGCTGGAACTCAAGGAGAAGATCGTCCAGGAGATCTCGGAGAATCCGGTGCTCGAGGAATCGCTCGACGCCGCCGACGAGATCACGGCCGAAGAGTTGCAGTCCATCCTCGAACGCGAGCGAGAGATCGAGCCGTCCGATCAGGCCATCCTCGAAGTCACCGCCTCGCCCTCGCAGTATGAGGCCGAAGCCGATCGCGCCGAACTCGCCTCCGACGGCTCTTCGGAAGCCGTCGACACCCCCGTCGCAGAAAAGGCCGCCGACCCCTTCGACGAAGTCGACTTCGGCGATCTCTTCAAGGACTACCTCGACCCCGGCTACAAATCCCCGGCCGGCGAAGTCTCCGACAAACCAAGCTGGGAAACCTTCGTCAGTTCGCCCGTTACGCTCGCCGAGTTTCTCCGCCAGCAACTCAGCCTCGTCGTGATGCCCGAGGAGATCCGCGACGCCGCCGAAACCGTCATCGGCAATCTCGACGACAACGGCTACGTCACCGCGACCCTCGAAGAGATCGCCGCCTACGGCGACCACACCGTCGAGAACGTCGAAAAGGCCCTCGAAGAGGTGCAGTCGCTCGAACCCGCCGGCGTCGGCGCGCGCGATGTCCGCGAGTGCCTTCTGCTGCAACTGGAAAGCCGCGGCGGCGAAGGCGGCGTCGCCTGGCGCATCGTCAGCGACTACATGAAGCCGCTCGAACTCCGTCAACATCGCGAAATCGCCAAGTCTCTTGGCCGCCCCATCGAGCACATCGAAATCGCTATCGACGCCATCAAGCACCTCGACCCCAAGCCCGGCCTTCGCTACGGCGGCGCCGGCGCCCGCGTCGTCGAGCCCGATGTCTACATCTTCAAGGACGGCGATCAGTACCTCATCGAACTCAACGACGACGATCTGCCGCAACTCCGCCTCAATCGCGACTATCTCAACATGCTGGACCGCGAAAAGCAGCCCGACAAAGACGTCCGCAACTACGTCAAGGAGCGCTTCGCCTCGGCCGCCATGCTCATCAAGAACATCGAGCAGCGCAAGAACACCATCATGCGAGTCTGCCAGTGTTTCGTCGATCGCCAGATGGAATTTCTCGACCTCGGCATGCAGCACCTTCGGCCGATGATGATCAAGGATGTCGCCGAAGAGATCGGCGTGCACGCATCGACCGTCAGCCGCGCCGTCGCCGGCAAATACGCCCACACGCCGCAAGGTGTGTTCGAACTGCGGTTCTTTTTCTCGGAGGCCGTCAAAGGCGACTCCGGTAGCAATACGCCTCTGCTCGTGCTAAAGCAGAAGGTAAAGAAGATGATCGACGACGAGGATTCCAAGAAGCCGCTCACCGATGACCAGATCACGGCGCGGCTGCAACAGGAAGGCTTCCAAGTCACACGGCGCACTGTCGCGAAATATCGCGAGGACATGAAGATCCCGTCCACGCATCAGCGGCGGAACAAGAACTGATCGCGCCTCCAGGAGACAACCCAGATGAATATTAACTACACCGGCGGTAACGGAGAATTTACCGATAAACAGAAAGAGCGCCTCGAATCGCGCCTCGCAAAACTGAGCAAGATGGTCGACAACAACGGCGGCAGCAAAGACGCCCACATCGTCCTGACCGATGAGAAGCGCGGCAAGCGCGCCGAAGTCACCGTCAACTATCTGCACACCAGCTTCGTCGCCGAGGCGAAAGGCCCCGCGTATCTGCCCGCCGTGATGGACGCTCTCGACAAACTTGAGAAGCAGATTTCCAAGGTCCGCAAGAAGATCCGCGACGGCAAGCGCGACAGCTTCAAACCCTCCGTCGAAGCCGCCGCCGAAGCCGCCAAGCCCGCGCCGCGCGACAACGGCCCGCGCGTCTTCGCCGCCAAGATTAGCAAGAAGCCGATGAACGTCGACGAAGCCGTGCTTGTATCGATTCGCAAGAGCGTCAGCTTCGTCGCCTTCCGCGACGCCGAAACCGAAGGCATCAGCGTTGTGGTGCGCCGCGCCGATGGCGATTTCGATTTGATCCGAGCCTAGCGTCATGAAGGCGCCGCGCTCACCGGAACTGGTCATCATCACCGGCCTCAGCGGCTCGGGCAAGGGGACCGTTCTCAAGAGTCTCGAAGATCTCGGCTACTACTCGGTCGACAACCTTCCGATCGAGTTGATTCCGAAGTTCGCCGAACTCACCGGTTCCAGCCCGCAGATCCGCAGCGCCGCGCTGGTGGTCGATATCCGCGAAGGTGAAGCGCTGCGCCGCTTCCCGACGATCTTCAAGCAGGTGAAGAGCCACCTGCCGACGAAATTGATCTACCTCGACGCCGACGACGCCACGCTCGTTCGGCGCTTCAGCGAAACGCGCCGCCCGCACCCGCTCAAGGGCGGCGAGAAGAGCGTTGCGTCGAGCGTCAAGGAAGAGCGGCAACTCATCGAGCCAATTAAGAAGCTCGCCGATATCGTCATCAACACCTCGCGCTTCAACGTGCATGAACTGCGGGAGTTCATTGGTGAGCGCTTCGGCGCCGCGCGCGATGAATCGGGCATTCTTGTTTCGGTGACCAGCTTCGGCTTCCGCCACGGCGTGCCGACCGACGCCGATCTCGTCTTCGACGTCCGCTTCCTGCCCAACCCCAACTACATCCCCGAGTACAAACACCTCACCGGCAAACACCCCAAGGTGGCGGCCTACATCCGCGACTTCCCGCAAACGCAAGAGTTCATGGCCAAGATCACGGACCTTCTAACCTACCTCCTGCCTCACTACATCGAGGAAGGGAAAAGCTACCTGACAATTTCCTTCGGCTGCACCGGCGGCCATCACCGTTCGGTGATGATGGCCGAAGACACCCGCAAGCGCCTCGCCAAAGCCGGCTTCAACGTGAAGGCCTCGCACCGGGACATCAAGAAGAGTTAGCGTGGGACCACGTAGCTGAACTCTTCCTCGATCCGCCGGCCCTCCCTCGTATTTGGGTAACGCGCGCGCATCAGGCGAAGCGCTTCGAGGAAGGCGGCGGATTGATTGCCGCTAGTCCACCAGCTCACGCCGGCGTTCTGAATCACCGCTTCCAGCAACGCCGGATTATCCGCCCGCCGCGGTTCGCGCCTGACGATTGCCAGCACACGGTTCGCGATGAAGTCGTATCCGCTGCGCGGCATCCGTGCCGCCTCGGAGCGCGCCTGTTGTCGCTGCTCAGCGCTGACGAATGGTGGCGCCTCCACGATGTCCAAGGTGTCCGTCGAGTTCGCACTCGGCAAGTATGGCGTGTCGAGATCCGCCGGTTGCCCTTGGCTGCTGATCGTCCACCATCCCGGCCTCATCTCATCGGGCCCTGAATCGTCGAGGCCTCTTCCGACCCCAATAACCGGATACGGCCGCGCTTTCGGCGTCTTCAGTAGTTCGAGAACGAACGCGTCGCTGGGTGAATTGAGCAACCCTTTCGCGTGCGTACCGCGAGTTGCACGGAATCTCGCATGTGATTCGGAAGTGCGCCAATATTGGCCTCTAGTAGCGCCGCGGGAATCGAGTTGTACATCTGCCACACTGCCGCCGCGTCGAACAGCGGAGGCGCGGTCACTTCCCGGTCCCATTCTTTCTGGTCGAGTTCGCTGGTCACCAGGAGCACGGGCTTCGCTGAAAGCGCCAGGAACTCTTGAAGCGTCTGCGCCACTTGCGCGCGTAAGATCGATACCCGGTTCCTTGCTGAAGGGTATCCATCGAAGCGCTTCAGTAACCCATCGAAAATCGTCCGCGCCCGATCGAACTCACCATGCCGAGCCAACAGCCGCGCCGCGTGAAAGTGCATCGCTTCCGCGCCGGGCGCCGACTCCGGAACCGCGAGCGCGGCATCGACTAGATCGGCTCGATGCGAAGCCGTCACGCTGATCAGCGCAAGCAGCCACGCGCGATTCCGCGTCTCTCGCCACCCACGTTCGAGCGATGGCAAATGCCGCCCTTGAAAGGCGCGGATCCACAGCGACAACGGGTCCATCGGTGCAAGCTTCTCATCATAGGCATCGAGATACACGAACAGGTCTGACTCCCGCAACGCGGTTCGCCGCGAGGCAAGCAAACGCCGCCCGGTGCGCTCCAGTCCTTCCTTCGTCGAGTTCTTCATAAGGCAGCGCGTCAACAGGCGCTCGGCGTAATCATGCATTGATGCAAGCGCCGGATCGTCGACCACCTTTCGCAACCGCACCGTCGCCGCGCGCAATCGCACGTCGTAGTCGGCCTCGCGCATCGCCGACCGCGCGTGCCACAGCAAGGACCGCCCGGCCAGATACGCGCCCCATGCCCGCCACGGCGACTGCGCATCCGACGCGACTTTTTCAAACAGAGCCGCGGCCTCGTCGTAGCGCTGCTGATAGAACACCGCCGCTGCGCGATTATAGGCGCGATCCTGCTTCGCCAACAGCGGCGCGCCTGCGGGCAGGTCCTCGTCGACACGCTGTTTGAAGTACCGCACGATGTCGCTCGACTCACCGTACTTCTTGACGCGTTCCGCCAGCGCCGCGGTCAGCACATCGCCAGGATCCCCATGCGAGCGCGACGTCCCATCCCAAATGCCCGTCGATCTGCCACCGCTTCCCGGCCAGAGGTGTGGCTCGGCGCGCGCTTCCCATACCTCATGCCACGCACGTTGTTCGGCCGCATTCATCGGCACTCCCGATACATAACGGTAAACGTTGTACAGGTAGATTCGTGCATGGCGCGGCTCCGGTATGCCAAGCCGCCCGGCGGCGAACGCCTTCATATCGAGATCGGGATGCAGCCGGTACACGAACACCGCTCGCTTGAAGTCGTGCTTTGTGCCCGCCGATAGCGCGAGCGCCAGCGCTAACGGAACAATCGCGCGCATACGTCGTCGAACGCCTCCCTTGTCCATCGCTTCGTGTGAAACAGGTAGATCGTGTGCGCGGGAGGCCGCCACGCGGGAATCTCGTCGGTCGATAGTCCGATGGTTCCCCGGCACGGATTCGCCAGATCGCCCTGCTTGTGGATGCGTCGCATATACGTCGACGCGTGCGGGCCCATGTGATAGAGCATCGGCACTACCTCTCTGATCGACGACCGATGGGGCGCAAACCACGGCTCGTCGATGCACCACGACGCGAGTGCGGTGATCGATACGTCAACACCTTCCGCCTTCAAGCCCGATAGTAGTTCCCGATACCAATCCAATTCCGATGTGCGTGCGTCGAAGTCGATCTGGATTGGCGATCGGGATCGCCGGCCCACGCCGACTTCGGCAACCAGCCATTTCGCGTCCTCCAAGCTTGGCTTCCTCGATCCGTCCGACTCGATCCGCACAACTTCAAGCGGTCTCATCCCCGGCGGTAAGTAAAGCGGCAACGTCCGCATGAAGACGTTGTGGCGGTCTTTCTTGAGAACTACAGTCCGCATCCACGCCGCCACCTCCGCCTCTCCCTGCCGCAAGAACCGTAGGTCCTCGGCGCGGTCCCACGCCCACAATACAAGCCGGGGCTTCGGCGCGGGCGTCGTCTTCGCCACACCACAACCCACGAGGATCAAACACGCGAGCGCGAGTATCGACTTCACTCACTGCATCTTAGCGAATCGCCGCGCGCACGTCGCCCTTGGCCCAGGCCAGTCTTGCGAGTGCCATCGCCGCGTCGTACTTGGCGCGGATGGCGGTGTCCTCTGCTTCGGCCAGTGTTGCTTGCGCCGTCACTGTGTCGACCGATGTCGCCAGGCCGCCTTCGTAGCGCAGCTTGGCTAGCTCTACTACCTTGGCCGCGGCGGCGGCCGATTCTGACGCCGCCGCAAAGGATCGTGTGCGGGCTTCGTACGCAATCGTCGCCTGCGCCGATTCGCGGGCGATCGACAGCTCCAACCTCGTCTTCTGCGCCTTCAACTCTTCGACGCGATAGCCCGCCGCTTTGATCTCCGATTCGATCCGGCCGCTCGTCCACAATGGCACGTGCACACTTACACCCACGTTGTAGGTCGACAGGCTTCGATCCGGCCCCGCGCCTGCGACACCGTAGTCGGCGACGCCTGCGATCACCGGCAGCCGCGACCGCTTCGCGCGCTGCAACTCCTGCTCGGCGGCACGAATCCGCTCTTCGATCGCCCGCACGTCCGCACGCACCGAGGCGCCGAAATCGTTCTTTAGAACCGGCTCGACAAGCTCACCCGCGACGGGGCCGCCCAGCAACTCTTCCAACGCTGGCCGCACCATCGCCAGTTCCTGTTCCGCGACGGTCACCGCCACCTGCTCGGCCTCGCGCTGCTGACGGTTCCGCGCGAGATCCAACTGCGACGCCGCACCGGCCTTCTCGCGCTCGGCCACCTGCGCCAGCAGCGCGTCGGCCGAAGCCAATCGAGCCTTCGACGCCCGCAGCCGCGACTGCGCTTGAAACGCCTGCAGGTACAGCGCGATCACCGCCGCCTGCGTCTCCTCGCGTACCGCTTCGACGTCGTGCTTCGCTGCCGCCGTCTCCAACCGCACCGCGCGAATCTGCGCCACCAGCGACAAATCCAGAATCTTCTGGGTCACAACCGGCCGCGCATCGAATGTGCGGAACGGCCCCACACGTGAAGGGATTCCTGGAAACGTCAGTCCGATTCCTTGGAAGTTCTGCGTCCGATAAGCCGTGCTCACCGCGAGTTCCGCCTGCGGCAAATACGCCGCGCGCACGCCGATCGCCGACTGCTCTCGCTCCATCGCGCGCAACCGAGCCGCCGCGACACCCGGGTTTTGCTTCGCCGCCAGTTCCAGCGCCTGCTCCAACGTCAGCGTCTCGCCCGCGCACATACACACTACGAGCGGGGTCATCCATATGAGCTTCATGACTTACCTCGTTTCGATGCGCGCGTCGACGCGCAACCCCACCGGCAACTCGACGCCGGGGTCCATAGCGACCAGTGTTTCCAGCACTTTGGTGTCGACGCGCTCGGCCGGCTCGTCAGTCCGGATGTTCTTCTTGCCGAGAATGCCACCGACTCGCGTGACCACGCCCCCGAATTCTTTCGCGCCATACGCCGCCGCCTTCACGACGACTCGTTGACCCACGGCGACGCGCGCGACATCGGTCTCATCGACATCGACGCGAACGCGTAACTTGCGCACATCGCCGAGCGTTACGACTGGCGTGCCGCTTTGCAGGGAAACACTCTCGCCGCCGCGCTTGTGCTTCCGCAGCACGACTCCATCGATCGGCGAAACGATGGCTGTCTTCGCGAGCAGTGCGCGCGCCTCTTCGACGCGTGCTTCCGCCGACCGCACCTCCGCTTCGGCGCGTTGGATCTCTTCGGCGCGCGTGTCGGCGCTGACCAGCGACGCGCGTTGTTTGGTCGCCTCCAAACGCGCGCGCGCCACGTTGAACTCGCGATCGGCCGATTCGAATTCGCTGCGCGAGATCGCGCCGCGATCGAGCAGCGTCCGCCGCCGCTCGCGCTCCGACCCCGCCTGTTCCAGCACCGCGCGCGCTTCGTCGGCGAACGCATCCGCTTCGCGGCGTTCTTGCGTCCGCGCGCCGTTGCGCAACCGCGCCAATTCGGCCTGCCGCTCGGCGACCGCCGCTTCCGCCAATCGCACACGCGCGGCGAAGTCGCCGTTCATCAGGCTCGCGATCACCTGGCCTTTGCGCACGGCATCGCCCTCTTCGACGCGCACCGCCGCGAGCTTGCCATCGATCTCCGCCGATACCAACACCTCTTCCGATACCGGTTCCACCCGGCCCGGCGCGACCACCGGACGATCGCTCGCCACTACCGGCGCCGCCGCCGCGCGCGCCACCGGTTTTTCGGCAAGACCGCCGATGACCGCATACAATCCCGCGCCGATCAAGCCCGCCGCGGCCAATGAAAATGCCCGTTTCATGCTACCTGCTCCTCTACTCTTCGTAATTCTTCGGATCCCACGCGGCCGTCTTCGATGTGCACAATCCGGTCGCAATACTCCAGCACCCGCGGGTCGTGCGTGACGATCACCACGGCGCGGCCGCGCGTCCTCGCCAAGCCGCTCAAGATCTCCAACACCGTCCGGCCGCTCACTGAATCGAGCGCCGCGGTCGGCTCGTCGGCAAGGATGATCTTCGGATCGCCCACCAACGCCCGCGCGATCGCGACGCGCTGTTTCTGTCCGCCGCTCAGGTCCGACGGATGCGCTTTCTTCTTCGCGCCGAGTCCGACCATCTCCAGCAACTCGGCCGCGCGTGCTTTCGGCTCGCGGACGTTCTTGAGGTCGCACATGATGGCGACGTTTTCCAGCGCGGTCAGCGCCGGAAACAGATTGAACCCTTGAAAGACAAAGCCGAACTGCTCGCGCCGCAACGCCGGCAACTCGCTTGCACCGAGCGTCGTGATCTCGCGACCATCGATCTTCACCGAACCGCTGGTCGCCGTCAGGATACCGCCGAGAATCGATACGAGCGTTGTCTTGCCGCTGCCGCTCGGTCCCATCAGCGCCAGTACCTCGCCGGCGCGCACGTCCATCGATACGCCATTCAGCGCGCGGACCATGTTCTCGCCGCTGCCGTAGGTCTTCACCAGATTTCGAATCTCGATCATCGTTTTATCCTCGAAACACCATCGCCGGGTCGATCGTTGTCGCTTTGCGAATGGATAGTAGTGATGCGCTCATGCACATCAACAGCGTCATGACGAAAATGCCCGCGGCCGCTTCGGCCGGCAGCTTGATCAAAAGGTCGGTATTCGACGTTGCGTTGACGACCGCGAGCGCGATCGTAATTCCCAGCGCGTACCCCATCACCGCCGCGAGCGCGGCCTGCATCAGAATCACGCGGTAGATCATCCCGTTGGTCGCGCCCATCGCCTTCAGCGTGCCGAACTCTTTCAAGTGGTCGATGGTGGCGGCGTAGATCGTCTGCGCCACCACGACGATGCCGACGAGCAGTCCGAGAATGGCGCCCATCAGTGTCGTTGTTCCGGCGCCTGTGCCGAACACCCAATATGCCTGCGTGCGTTCGAGCAACTCCGCGTTCGTGAAAACTTCCACGCCCGGCACGATCTTCCGCAAGCGCGCTTGCACATCTCGAGGATCACCCTTCGTCTTCACGAGCAGGAAGATCGTCTCGTCTTCGCGCAGCCGGATGTAGGTCTTGGCGTTCTTCATCGAAGTGAAGACATAGGGCGCCGTCGTAAACGAACGGATTCCGCGCGTGAAGCCGACGACGCGTGTGCGCTTGCCGTTCAACTCAAAAGAGTCGCCGATCTTCTCGACGCCGAGTTTCTTCTTGTACAGCGCATCAACGATCACCGTGTCTTCGCCGCGCAGGTCATCGACATCGCCTTCGACGATGTCCCACGGTCCGCCGATCCGCGAGTCCACGTCGAACCCGACGATTTGACTGCTCTCGAAGGCGCCGTTGGGCAACTTCCAGTTCACAAAGAAGACCGCGTATTCGACGACCTTCTCGACGCCTTCGGCTTGCATCGCCTGCCAGCGCTTTTTCTCCAAGATGGGCGATCCGCCGTTGACGTGCGGGATTCCCGGCGCGGTGATCCAGAGATCGGCTTCGTTGTGCGCCACGATGTTCGCGGAGGTGTCCAGAAAACCCAGGAACATCCCGAATTGCACCGCGATCAGCACCAAGGCGAAGACAATGCCCGTCAACGTAACGATCAGCCGTACCCGATCGTGAAACAGATTTTTCCAAGCCAGAATGTTCATAGTTAATTACCTGAACAGTGTTCAGTATAGCACGCGCGTTCACACCGTCAATATGGTTCACGACGGTGAAAAAATTCCCTAGCGGGTCAATCCGCAGCCGTGCAGGACCATCTCCAACGCGCGGTCGATGATCGCTTCCTGGCTTGGGCAGGGCATGCCGTGCCGCCCGTGATCGGAGATGATGACGGACGTAACCCCGTGTAGAATCATCCAGATAACGTAGGCATCGACTTCGGGATCGGTTGTGGTGAAGACGCCCGCCTGGCGGCACCGTTCGATTGATCGGGCGAGGTGCTCCAGCGCCTGCAACCCGAGCGTGTTTACCTCGCGAAACTCTTCGGCGACCTGCTCTGGGACGGGATTGCTGAACACCAGCCGGTACTGGTGGGGGTGCTCCAGCCCGAATTCGATGTAGCAGCGCACGCCGGCGAGGAAGGCCTCGAGCGGTGGCAATTGCTGCCCTTCGATCTCTTCCAGGCGGTCGTTCAGGGCGCCGAACGCGTCCGCGCAGATACCGGCGACGAGTTCGTTCTTGTTCTTGAAGTAGAGGTAGATTGTTGAGGCGGCGTACTCGATCTTGTCGGCGACCTTCCGCATCGAGACGTTGTCGAATCCGTTCTCGACGAACAACTCCGATGCCGCCGACAGGATCTTCTGTCGCAGCTCGTCTTTCTCGCGTGCGCGGCGTTCGGCGATCCCCATGGGTGTGCCTTCAATTCTTTCGACAACCGGGCAGAGTTGTCAATTTTCCTCGAACTTGATGACCGTCTCCGATCCGAATTTCTGATAGCCGAGATATTCGACGCGCATGCGCAGGCGCAGCGGACCGGTGCGAAACGGGAGCGTGTCGTCGGCCACCGTCAGCACGGGGAACCAGTAGCCTTCTTTCACTCGCTTGCGGATCGTACGGAAGCGGACGAAGAGGTTCTCTTCCTTCGTCGACATGATCTGCGGCACGGCGCGGCCTTCGCTTTGCACCACCGAGAAGTCTTCTTGCGCGATCCAGATCAGTCCTTCAAACAGCCGCTGGCCGTCGAGTAGCTGCCGGGGCTGCACGTCGAGCACCCAGCAGGCGACGCCGTTGATCGTCTCCTCGCCGCGATAGCGGGTTGTGTAGAACTTCAAGCGTTCGAGCGTTAGCATCAGCGGTTGAATCTCGCGGAGGTCGCGAAAGTCTTCGGGGGTCATGCGAAGCCGATCGAAGTGTTCGTAGGGCTTACCAACGGCGCGTTCGGTGCGTTCGCCGGCCGGCGAGAAGATCACCTCGCGCGTTTCTCGATACTGTCCCGCCACTCCGCCTTTCGCCGACATCTCTTCGACCAGAACCTTCTGCTGGAACGCGAAGTTCGCGCGGAACGCTTCGCTGGCGGTTTCGCGCTCCGCCGCTTTGCGCGCGAGGCCCGGCGGGGGCTCGGCCGCGCAGGCGATGAAGGATACTAGGACAATGCCGCCCGCGCACCAGCTACGAACGCTGGTCTTTGTTCTACTCCTGCTTGCCTGTGCCGGCGCGACGTACATACTTCGTCAGGATATCCCGGCCGAAGCCGGCGCGCGGCTGCTCGCCGCGCTACTTATAGAAGCGGCGCTGTTTCTTGGGGCCGGGTCAACCGCCGTCCGCGAGCGGCTGGCCGCGCTGCCGCCTGTCAAGCTTGCCGGCACATTGGCGGGCATCACCGCGCTGACCTGGCTGATCGCAGGAACCGGCGAAGCGTGGCACGGCGCGCTGGCGACGCTTGTCGCGGCCGTCCTTGCCTTTTGGTATATCGCCGGGCCGAAGACGAACGCCGCGGACGTCGTTCTGCTGGCTGTCTACGGCGCGGTGGCGCTCGGCAAGCTATCGAGCCTCTGCTATCCGGCTGCGTGGCCGAAGGCGCCGAACGGAATTATCGGCGAAGTGGCCTGGCTGCGCACGTTGCTGCTTACCGTGCTGATTTTCCGTGCGCCCGTTGGCGTGAACTTTGGGTTCTTTCCGTCGAAGCGCGAATGGCTGATCGGCGCGAAGTGGTTTCTCTGCTTCCTACCGCTTGTGGCCTTCCTTCCGCTGCGAACGCTGAACCCCGATCCGGCGAAAATCGCCCTCGCCGTCATCGGAACATTTGTCGGCCATTTTGTATTTGTCGCTCTGCGCGAGGAGTTTCTCTTTCGCGGGATGTTGCTGCCACGTTTGCAGGAATGGCTCGGCGCAACGGCCGGTCTGGCCGCGACCTGTGTTGTCTTTGGCCTGACGCATTTGCCGTTCGGCCAGTTTCCCAACTGGAAGTTCGCCGCGATCGCCACGGTCGCGGGATGGTTCTACGCGAAAGCCTACATGGACGGCCAGGGTATACGCGCGGCGATGGTCACACACGCGCTGACCAACGTCGTCGCGCGTGTGTTCCTATCCGCCTGACAACTCATTGATCGCCCGCCACTCATAACGCCGCACGCCTTGCGCGGGTCTTTCCGTTACGGCCACCATCGCCTTCGCCACGTCCGCCGCCGCGATTCCGCGATAGCGCTCGAGCGGCCCGGCGAGGGCAAATCGCAGCGCTTCGGCGACGACCTGGCCAACGCGTTCGAGCGGGCGTGACTCACCGCGCACGCCGAGCAGCATGCTGGGTTGAAAAATTTCGAGCGACTCGAAGCCCAGCGATTCGAGATCGCGCTCCGTCTCCGCCTTCACGCGCAGATAGAAGTTCGCGGAAGAAATCGCCGCCGCAACCGACGATAGAAATACGAACTGCCGCGCGCCACGTTGCCTCGCCCATTGCGCGAACTCCAACACATAGCCGTGATCGACCGCGCGGAACGCCTCTTCGCTGCCGGCCTTCTTGATCGTCGTGCCGACGCAGCACAGCGCGACGTCGACGCGCTCGATGTCCGGAAGCCCCGCGGACTCGCGTAGGCGCGGGTGACTCCGATGGGTCGGGCGCCGCACGATCGCGATCACGGGATCGTAGCGCGCGCCGTCCAACAGCAGGTTCAGCACGTGATGACCGGTGAGTCCGGTTGCTCCCGAGATCGCGGCGATCATCTAGACCTTGAAGAATATCCGCCGCTGGTGCAGCCACCAGCAAACGTAGATTTGAAACGCGACGACGAGCCAGATTTGGAGCATCTCGCCCACGGGTCCCCACGCCGCGATCGCCCAGCCCATGAACACTTTCGCCGACTGATTCATCCACCGCTCTAGCACTTCGTGGAACACGTAGATGAAGATGCTGTTCGCGCCGACGATTACGCCGGCCCGCGCCCAGCGAGTGGCTCCCTTCACCTCGCAGAGCCAGTAGAACGCGGCCAATACCCACAGCGTCCAGCCCGCGCTCATCAGCGCGAACGGCGCGGTCCAGATTTTCTTGATCGACGGCACGAACGGATCGAGAGCCAATCCTAACGCCAGCGCCACCGCGCCCGCGATCAGCAGTTTGCGCAGCGGCTCTTTGTCGCTTTGCAGGAGCCGGCCGGCCATCACGCCGAAGATGGTGTTGGCGGCCGAGGAGACGCAGTTGATCGTGGCGTATCCGCCGCCCCAGGTCTTGCCGAGCAGCCACATGTCGAAGCCCTGGCCGTAGTTGTTGTCGCGAATCCAGGCATCGGCGGCGTCGGGAGGTTTGCCGACAATGAACAGGGCGGTGTGCAACGCCAGCAGCGCCAGCGCCACCGCGCCCTGGACACGCGCCGAATAGCGCATCACCAGGAACGCGGCCACGTAGGTGAACGCAATCTGCGCCAACACGTTGATCAGGTCGAGCACCGGCTTGTTGGCCCGCAGCGACCGCGCGAACAGCCCGAGCAAGATCAGCAGCGCCGCGCGCTTCAGCACGTGTTGCAGCTGATGGCCGAACGATTCGCCGCGTTCCTGGCGCGCCGCGAACGCGAACGGCATCGCGACGCCGACGATGAACATGAAGAACGGCTGAATCATGTCCCACGCATAGGCGCCGTGCCAGTCGTGGTGCGTGAACTGGCGCGCGATTGGCCCGAAGAGCGGGTGGTCCTTGAACAGGTGGAGTCCGAAGCTCTGGGAAAACATCCAGATCATCGTGAAGCCGCGAAAGGCGTCGAGCGATGTCAGCCGAGTCTGCATGGGACTTCAGGATTTTATCTGGTTTCGGCGGCGGGCACACCCCCCAGTTCCAGAAATCTGATCTTCGCTGTCGCCACGGCTCATTGCCGGTGCAAAGGTGCAATGATTAGCTAGACTGGACTGATCCGTTTCGATGCCTTTATCCGCTGGCGAAAAACTTGGCCTTACGAGATCGTCGCACAACTTGGCGCGGGCGGGATGGGAGAGGTGTACCGGGCGCGCGATGCGCGGCTGGGCCGTGAGGTCGCGCTGAAGATATTACCCGGGGACTTGGCGGGCGATCCGGCTCGCCGCCAGCGATTCGCACAGGAAGCCCGCGCCGTGGCGGCATTGAATCATCCGAACATCATGGCGATTCACGACATGGCCTTCGAGGACCGCGTGGCGTACATCGTGTCGGAATTGGTTCAGGGCGAGACGCTGCGGCGCGTGATTCAGCGCGGACCGGTTCCAGTACGGAAAGCTCTGGACATCGCCGTTCAGATCGCCGACGGTTTAGCCGCGGCGCACGCGGCGAATATCGCGCATCGCGATCTAAAGCCGGACAACATCATGGTGACGGCGGAGGGCCGCGTCAAGATCCTGGATTTTGGACTCGCAAAATCGATCCGCCGCGCACCCGCGCCGAGCGATGCGACGGAGACTTTGACGTTGACCGAC
>VFZQ01000030.1 GCA_016871135.1 Acidobacteriota bacterium
GTTCGAACTTTACGCTTTCGGCAACATCAATGGCGTGTCAATCAACGGCGGCCGCTCGGGTGAAAACGAAACGCTCATCGACGGCATCTCCTCGGTCCGCGGTTCGCGCAGCGCTTCCTTCGCGCCCGCGCTGAACGCGATCCAAGAGGTCAACGTGCTGACGAACTCCTACGACGCCTCTTACGGCCGTTTCGGCGGCGGCGTCACCAGCATCGTTCTCCGGACCGGCACCAACGATCTGCACGGACAGCTCTACGAGTTCTTCAAGAACGACAACCTCAACTCAAACGGCTATTCGCGCAACGCCGCCAACGTGCGCCGAACCGAGTACAAGAACAATACCTTCGGCTTCACCGTCGACGGCCCGATCATCATCCCGAAACTCCTCAACGGTAAGAACAAACTCTTCTGGGTGGTCTCGACGGAGTTCCTTCGCGAACGCAACCCCCAGGTGCAGTTGTGGACCGTACCCACCGCCGCCGAGCGCCGCGGCGACTATTCGCAACTCGTCGACAACGCACGCCGCCAAGTCTCGATCTTCGACCCCTTGACTACACGCGCCAACCCCAACGGCGCCGGCTTCGTCCGCACGCCGTTCGCTGGCAACGTCATTCCCGGCGCGCGCGTGAATCCAGTCGCCGCGAAGGCCATTGATTTCTTCCCCGCTCCAAACCGGCCGCCAGATGGCCTCGACGGGCAGAACAATTATCTGTTCATCAACAGCTCCCGTAATTTCTACGACCAGTGGCTCGGCAAGATGGATTGGGCGATCACTGACCGCCATCGCGTCAGCGGCCGTTACGGCGAAACGCCCTGGTTCAACTTCGCCCGCATTCAATGGGGCACCAACGCCGCCGAACCTTCGAGCGAACATCCCTCCACGCGCATCTCGCGCAACTGGGGCTTCGACTGGACCTACACCGTGTCGCCGTCGATCGTGTTCAACCTGCGCGCCGGCCTGGCCCGCTACGAAGGATTCAGCGGCAACACGTTCGGCCGCGATTACGATCCGCGCCAACTCGGTTTCCCCGACCGGCTCGTCAGCCAATTCACGGCTCTCCAATTCCCACGGTTCAACTTCGGCGGTACGTTCTCGCCGCTTGGCGCATCGCAGACCAGCGGCTACGAAACCAGCGACGCCTATTCGGTACAGCCGAATATTCAGATGATCCGCGGCCGGCACTCGCTCAAGTACGGCGCCGAGTTCCGCCGCTACAACCAGAACAACATCGTTCCGCAGTCGGCCGCCGGCAACTACACCTTCGGCCGCAACTGGACCCAATCCAACCCGCAGCAAGCCGACGCTCTGTCGGGAAATTTGTGGGCATCGTTTGTGCTCGGCAATCCGTCGAGCGGCTTCGTCGACCGCAACATGGACCCGGCCTACACCAATCCGTACATGGCCTTCTTCTTCCAGGACGATTGGAAACTCTCTCGTACCGTGACGTTAAACGTCGGCCTGCGCTGGGACTACGAAGGGCCAATTCGCGAGCGCTATAACCGGCAGGTTCGCGGGTTTGGCTTCGATCAGGCCAGCCCCATCGCCAGCCGCGTACAAGGCCTCAATTTGAAGGGCGGCTTGGTCTATGCGGGAAGCTCCGGCGCGGAGCGCGAAGCCTTTAATCGCGATCGCAACAACTTCCAACCACGTATCGGCATCGCCTGGCAGATCGCGCCGAAGTGGGTGGTGCGCGGTGGGTACGGCATGTACTTCCTCGGCCAGAACGCCGCCGGCGCCAACACCGGTTTCAGCCGTCAAACACCGCTCATCGCATCGACCGACGGCGGCCTTACACCGGCCGTCAATCTCTCCGATCCGTTCCCGACCAGCCTTTACCCAACGGGCCTCCTGCAGCCGATCGGCAACTCACAAGGGCTTTCCACCAACCTCGGCCTCGGCATCGCCGCCCAGCTTCTCGACCGCCCGCTGCCAGTCACGCATCAAGTGTCGTTCGGCTTTCAACGCACGATCTTGAACGACTGGCTCGCCGACGTCTCGTATGTTGGCAATCAAACGCGCCAATTGCCGATGGGCTTGGGCCTGAATTTCCTTCCAACTTCTGTGCTCGAGTCACAGCCGCTGGCCACGCGCGGCAATTTCTTCACCGCGCAAGTGCCAAACCCGATGGCCGGGCTGCTCCCCGGCTCCGGCATCAACGGCACGACCGTTCCCCGGCAGCAACTCCTGTTCCCCTACCCGCACTTCGCCGGCGTCACCATCAACAACGTGGCGGCGGGTCAGCAGAGTTATCACTCGTTGCAGATGAAAGCCACACGGCGGTTCCGCAATGGTTTCGCGGGGCAGGCCAGTTACACGTGGGCGAAGACGCTCGAGAGCGTTTCGTTGCTGAACAGCCAGGACGTGGTGCTTAACGACCTCCGCGCCACACGCGGCGAAAAGCGCCTGGCCGAGTTCGACATTCCGCACACCCTATCCTTCGTCTCGTCGTATGAGCTGCCCTTCGGCAAAGGCCGCCGCTTTATCTCCGGCGCCAACGGTTTCGTCAACTCCATCTTCGGCGGCTGGAACGTCAGCGCGCAATACATTCGGCGTGGCGGACAGCCCATCGACTTCCCCAACGCCGCGCCGCTTGAAGGCCGCTCGGCGAAGCTCAGCGACGCCAAACGCGACGAACTCGCTCGCGCCGCCGGCCGCACGGAGTTCAATCCGTTCTTCGACAAGTACTTCGACACGACGCTGTTCCCGCGCTCCGCGCAAGCGGCTTTCACGCTGCGCACCTTCCCGACGCGTTTCCCCGATGTCCGCAGCCCAGTGCTCACCTCTACGGAACTCTCCGGCTACAAGGACTTCCCGATCAAAGAACGCCTCAAAGCCCAGCTTCGCGCCGACTTCCAGAACGTGTTCGATCAGCCGTACTTCGGCCGTCTAATCGGCGGCGCCAACAGCGTGACCGATCCGCGCTTCGGCCAACTCGATCCGGCGCAAGGTAACCAGCCGCGCGTTGTTGTCATCGTGCTGAAGGTGCTGTTCTAACGCAGTAACAGTCGAAACGCCAAGTCGAGAATCAGCGATTCTTTGCCGACGCGCACCGTTCGCACGGCAACGCCGTCGACGCTCTTCTTGTATCCCACGCCCGGCTGCTCGGCTTCAAGCGCGCGCTTGAAGTCGGGCCCGAGATCGTAGATCAGCACGCCGGGCAGCGTCTCCGCCAGCGCCTTGCACACCCGCCGCGCGTAGAGCCCCGGCCTCGGCCCGCCCGATACTTCGATGTCTTTCAACCGCAGCGTCGATTTATCCGCATACGGCGTCATGCGGATCGTCGCGTCGAAGGAATCGCCGACACCTACACACTGCCCGAATACATTTAACGCCGATCGCCCGGAGAACTTCGCGCGCACTTCGATCTTGCCCCCCGCCTCGGCGATGCGTGGATTCTCCAGGTAGGCGAACGTGCATTTTTCCTGTTTACTGCCCTTTACATATTTGCGGCCGTCTTCGGTAAAGACCTGCGCCCCAACGATATTCTGTAGCAATCCATACGACAGATGAATCTCCACCTGCGCGCAGGCGGCGCATGCCGAGGCAAGCCAAATCAGAATTCGCATTCAGCCTCCATCGGGAACATCGGCACGCGCCGGTGTTTGTAGGCGAACGAGCGAGGATCGTTCGCCGTCGGTCCCGGCGTGTCGACGAGCACGATCTCTCCGGCCACCGGCGCATAGGCGGCCTGCGGCGCGATGGTCCCCTTCACAATCAGAATCTGCTTCCGCTCCGGATGCACGCCAAGCGAGATCACCTGCTCTAAACTCATCGGGGCCATGCGATGCGAAGTCAGCACGATCGTATGATCCTCGGCAGTCTCTACTAAGGCCGACACGCCCTGATCGCCATGTGTCCACCCACCATGCCGGACTTTCGTCTCTGTAAATCGTCCATCGCCGATCGTCTTAACGATACCCCGCGCGAAGCCGAGATCGACCTCGCTTCGCACGCCCGCCCGCACACACGATTGCACCAATTCCGGCTCGTGCAAAATCACCATCACGCTCCGCGCGCCTTGCCGCACGCACTCATCGAACAACACGCGCGAGCGCGCCGAACTTCCGCCACCCACGTTGTCGCCGACGTCCATCAATGCAACCGGTTTTTTCTCCGAAGCAATCGCGTGAGCGACGGCTTCTTCCGGCGCCGGCAACTTCGGCACAAGTTCATGCCGCCGCGCCCAACAGCGATCGGCCAGATACCGCGCGGCGCGATCCGCGAGCGCCGCATCCCCATCGGCGACAACGTAGAAGCTCGTTCCCATCTCCGCCACATCGGCATAGTAGAAGCCAAGAAACACCGAAGCCGAGAGCACGCCAGGCCACGTCAACACATGCGCAAGATCGTCAAACAGAAACAGCTCGCTCGTCTTCTGCACCGCGATCGGCACGGCCAGAGGCGGAGTGAGCAGCGCCTGCATGGGCCTGACCGCACCGTCGACGATACGCCGCAACAAATGCGCGGCTTCGATGCCACGCTCACGTTGATCCAGATGCGGATTCGTCCGATAGCCCACAATCGCCGTCGCGTGCTTGACCATTTTCTCCGACACGTTCGCATGCAGATCTAGCGTAACGACAATCGGCCCAGTCACCGCCGCGCGCAAACGCCGCAAAATCTCGCCATCGGCATCCGGATAGTTCTCGGCGACGGTCGCGCCATGCAGCGCAACCAGAAACCCATCGACCTCCATCGCACGCGCCGCGTCGATCAACCTCGCTGCGATCGCCTCGAACGTATCCGCGGTCAGCGTCCCGCTCGGCACCGCGAACGTTGCGAAACCGGGCACGGCTTCAATGCCGCCAGCCAGAAAACCGCCGAGTTCATGATGCGCGCCGGTCCAGCGCTCGATCAGCGCGGTGCCGGAAGTCATCGACGTACGCTCGAAGTCTTCGAAGATCGTCGGCACATCCAGAAACGTATTCGACTCGTGCAGAAAGCCAAGAATGCCGGCGCGCATGGATTAGTAACTCAAGTATCCGCCATCCACCACCAGCGTTTCACCGGTGATGAACGAAGCGCGATCGCTCAACAGGAACGCCACCGCCTCGCCAATCTCTTCCGGTTGCCCCCGCCGTCCGAGCGGAGTGAATCGCGGCCCGCTCGCGTCCTTGCTCGCGATCGTGAAGATGTCGCCCGGCGCCACGGCATTTACACGAATTCGATGTTCGGCCAACTCCAACGCCATCGCCTTCGCCAGCATCGACAACGCCGCCTTCGACGCGCAGTAGATCGACGAGTTCTTTTGCGCCGCATACGCACCCACACTCGCGATATGCACGATCGCGCCCGCTTCGCCGCGATCTTTCCAATACCGCGCCGCGAGTTGCGAGCACAACACCGGGCCTTTCAAATTCACATCGAGCATCTCGTCAATATGTCCGCGCGAAGCATCCAGAAACGGCGCAAGCGCCACCGCCCCCGTGATCGCCGCGTTGTTGACAAGCCCATCCAGTCGACCCATTTTTGAAACGACTTCGTCGAACCATAGCGACGGCTCGCGCACATCGCCGCGAAACATCGGCGTTCCTTCGATCGGCTCCGGCTGAATCGCCGCGACGCGCGCGCCATACGAAGTCAGCACGCGCGAAATCCCCGCGCCAATGCCAGTCGCCCCGCCGGTAACGATATACACTCGCCCTTCAAGCATTCGCGAACCACCTTCCCACGCCATCGGCGTCAACTAGCGAATCGTCAAACGGAATCGCCGCGATTGAATCGGGATCCTTGAATCCGTGCCCCGTCACCAAACACACCGACCGCCCTTCCGGCCGCAGCTTCAGCCATCCCGCATACGCCGCCGCGCCCGCCGGTTCGCAGTAGATACCCTCACGCGAAAGCATCAATCGCTGCGCCGCGAAGACTTCGTCATCACTCACCGCCACACCTTCGCCGCCATTCGCATACAGCGTCGAAAGCGCCAGAGTCGCGTCGATATCGTTCGGCACCGACAACCCGCTAATCCGCGTCGTCGACTGCACGACACGAGCAGTACTTTCCGAAGCGCGCCACGCATCGACCACCGTCGCGCATCCCTCAGGCTGCACCGCGTGCACGCGCACGCTGCCGATTCCACGCGCGACCGCGGTGTACAGCCCACCTCCGCCCACCGGCACAAACACATGCGCGGGTTCGAAAGAAATCAACTCCCTCGCTACCGACGACACCGCCGCCATCGCCTCCGGACAATACCGAAACGCCGACACAACGAGCGAAATTCCCAGCCCGCGCAACACCTCGAACACACGCTCGGTAACCGCGGCATCCACCGTGAATCCCCGCACCCGCAACACACGCGCCCCATGCGCGCGCATCTGCGCCAACTTGCCCGTGGGCGCATCCGCGTTGACCACGACCGCGCATTGCATTCCAGCCCGCGCGCAGTAAGCGGCCAGCGCCGATCCCGTATTTCCCGACGATGTCGCCACCACGCGCTTCACGCCCAACGCCGCCAACCGCTCCACCTCCGCCGCCGCGAATCGATCCTTGTACGACCCCGAAGGCTGGCAGGATTCGAGCTTGAACAGCAACGAATCGCCGTGCTCGGCGCTGGCGACGCACGGCGTCAAAAAATCAGATCTCCCTGCCCGATCGCGCGCGGAATAAATCCATTCGCAATCTGCTTCAATGCCGCGTCGATATGAATCTGTCCGTTCGAAACCGTAAACAGCCCGTGCCCAGGTAGCAGGAGATCGATCCCAAGACCGGCCAGCTTCGGCAAGTCCTCTTTGTAGCCGTTCATATTCGAGTCGGCCGTGTTGATCAGCCCGATCACGCCGCCGTAGAACACGATATCGGCGCATATCAGACACCGCTTGCCCGCGTGTTCAAACAGGTAGGCAAAGGAATCGGCCGAGTGCCCGCGCACGCGAATCGCCCGCAGCGCGAATCCCTCCAACTCGACGACATCGCCATCTTCGATCACCCGCGCAACGTCCACCGGATTAAGCCGCATCTCCGGCGGATACGACTTCATCCGCTGCGCCTCGGCCAGTCCGCAATCGTCTTCGTCGCCAGAGATCAACAACGGCGCCGTATGCGAAGACGTCGCAATCGACCAGCCGAGTTCGCGATGCAACCGCGCCGCACCGCAGGAGTGATCCGGATGTTTGTGAGTAATCAGAATCGTCCCGCGCGACAGATCGCCGAATTCGCTGCGCAACTTCGCGATCACCGCATCGTGCCCCATCCCTGAACCCGTATCGACCAGCAGAATCCCCCGCTCGCCACGCAGCGCGTAGATGTGGCAGTCGTAGCGGCTGCTCAGTCCGAACTGCCGGCTGCCCACCATGTACAACCACTCGTCGATCCTCATTTGGTGTAGAACCAATCCAGCGGCACGGCTTTCAGTTTCAGCGACCACCCCGGCCCTTCGCTCTTCACGTAGTACGTCATTAACGCTCGATCGCGCAGCCATTCAATGCTGGTATAAGCAAACGTCGCGCCCGGTGTCTCATCGAGATTCTTATACAACATCCACGTCTCGCCTTCGTCCTTCGACACCGCCGCCGTTAATGGCGCGCGCCGCGTCGTCGTCGAATTGTTCCAAACAAGAATCAGATCTTTTGTCTTTGGATGCCGTTTGATCGATTGCGGCGATAGCGGCGAATCGACGGCCATCGGCGACAGCACCCCAAACGTCTTGCCCCTGTCGGTCGACACCGCGCGATAGATCTTCCCCTTCGCCGTGCGCACCCAAAGCAACACGCTGCCGTCCTTGCGTTCGACGACGCCTGGCTCCTGCGCGCCCGGCTTTGAATCGGGCAGGTCGAGAATCGTTTCGCTCGGCGTCCACGTTTCACCGTCGTCGTCGGAGTAGTAGACGCGCGACCGGATATGCGGATCGACGCGGTAGTCCGTCGTGAAAAATAGCGGCATCAATATGCGGCCCGACCGCAGCTGAATCGCGCGGTCGTGATTGAATCCGGTGTAGGAAGGCGACGGCGTAATCGCCATCGGCCGCGCCGGCGAAAACGTCTTCGCGTCGTCGCGCGACACGCGCACAAACGGCGCCGCATCACCCTCGGAATTCTTGCGGCAAAAAATAAACAGAATCTTCCCGCTCTTCAAACGCAGCAGGTCCGTCTCCATCACGTTCATCGTGCCGATGTTTTCCTGCAGCGTAAACTTCTCGCCCCAGGTCTCTCCGCGATCGCGCGAGATTCGCGCCGAGATCTTCGCGCGCGCCCAGTCCGACGACCCATCGGTATCGAAATCGGTCCACGCCAGCAGCAGGCGGCCATCGCGGAGCACCACGGTATCGGCTTCCGAATTGCGCATATTCCCAGGCACGGCGGGCGCGAACATCGACTCGAACGGCAGCGCCGCCGCGAGAAGCAGCAGCAAACTCACAACGCCTCCACAATCGCAAGCGTTCGATCGACAACATCGTCACCGTGCGCGAACGAAAGATACCACCGGCCATCGGGCAAAGCATAAACACCCGAAGCCAGCAGCGCCATCAGAAACTCCGCGTACAGCGCCTTATCGCCGGCGATCGTGTCGCGATACTCGCGCGGCGTCGACGCTTGAAAGTGCAATTGAAAGCAAGTTCCCTCGCCTGTCGCAACCACCGCCGCACCCTTGCGCCGCAATGCGTCGACCAGTCCGTCGCGCAACCGCCGCCCGCGCGCATGCAGCGCCCTGTAATCGCTCGATGCCAGTTCCTGCAGCACTGCGTGCGTCGCCGCCAACGCCAGCGGATTTCCATTCAGCGTCCCCGCGTGCACCACGCGCCCATCGGCGATCCAGTTCATGTACTCGCGCCGCCCGGCGAGAATTGACACCGGCAACCCGCCCGCCGCGGCCTTTGCGAACGTCGCCAAATCCGGCGTCACGCCGTAGAACTGTTGCGCGCCGCCCAGCGCCAATCGAAAGCCGGTGACCACTTCGTCGAAGATCAGCAGCGCTCCCTCGCGCGTCGCGGTCTCCCGCAAAAACGAAAGAAATCCATCGCCCGGAGGCAGACATCCGCTATTACAAAGCAGTGGCTCGCAGATGATCGCTGAAATCCGGCCGGAGTGAGCCGCGAACGCCGCGCGCACCGACTCCTCATCGTTCCACCGCGCCACGACCGCGCCGGGCGACTGCCGCTGACCCAACCCCACCGGCACGGGCGCCATCGCCCCTGACTGCTCCATCGACGGCTTGTAGCTCACCAACACGCTATCGTCCCAACCGTGATAATGCCCTTCGAACTTCAAGTACAGCGAACGCTCCGTCACCGCCCGCGCCAGCCTTAGCGCGACTTGCACGATCTCTGTGCCGCTGTTGGCATAGGCCACCAGATCCGCGCACGGAATCGCCTTGCACAACAACTCCGCCGTCTCATACTCCAGCGCGTGCTGCGCGCCAAACGTGTGGCCTTTGGCCAACTGCGCGCCTACCGCTTCGTTGACCACCCGCGGGGCGTGCCCCAAAATAAGCGGCCCCCACGCCAGCGTGTAATCGATGTAGGCGTTGCCATCGATATCGTAAAGCGTCGAACCTTCACCGCGATCGAAGAACAACGGGTACGGTTTTGCCGACCGCCGCAGTACCGTCGACACGCCGCCTGCCAGCGTCCGCTGCGATCGCTCATATGCCGCCAATGATCTCGCCGTCCGCGCCCGCACGCGCGCTTCGGCCTGTTGCAGGTTGAATGTCATCGTTCGATATCCGCCAGAAGAAATAGAGTATCGCCCTTTGCGACGATTGGCATCTCGTGCGTCAACGCCACCACGCCCGCTCGTGGAGCAAAATACTCTTCCACTGTCACGCCCTGCAAGTCGACGAGCCTCCCCAAGCGTTGCCCCAAAGACACCGAATCCAGCAGCGCGGCCTCCAAAAGCAGAAACCCATCGCAACCCGCGCTGATGCCGTCATCGGTGTTCCCAGCGCCAGTCAATCGCAGCGGTGGCGAAGGCACCTCCAAGGCTCCATCGAGCATTGACAAGTGGCGCATGACATTTCGAACGCCGCGCTTCATCATCAGCAACTCGTCGCGGCGAATCCGCCCGGCGCCCCACGCCTCGACGTAAAGAAACGGTATCCCGCGTTCTTTCGCAACCGAAATCGTCCGCCCCGGTTCAATATGAGGATGCCCCCAAATCACCGGCGCGCCAAACGCCAGCGCCGCCTCGCGCGCCCGCGCATCGCCCAACCAATAACCCGCCATCGACGGCATCGCATAGCGCACGCCGCCGGAATGAAGGTCGATGTAGAACGACGCGCCCTCGATCAGTTCCCGCGCAACGGCAGCAGCGATACGTCCCGAAATCGTGCCGTCGGCGTCCCCTGGAAACACCCGCGCAAGATTGGCGCCATCGACAGGATTCACCCGACTCACGGCTCGATGCGCCTCCGGATTGACAACCGGCGCGAGAATCAACTCGCCACGCAACTCGCCGCACTCTTCAAACAGTTCATACAACGCGCGCACGCCCTCGTATTCATCGCCGTGCACGCCCGCCGTCACCACCAGGCGTGGCCCGGTTCCGCCGCACACTTCGAGCACGGGCAACAAAACGTCGGCGGAGGCGCGCAGCCAACGGCGCGTCTTTAGGGTGCCTGCCATCGAAGCATGACGTGCTGTCGAACTACCTCGCGCGCCGCGAGAATGTCCCCGTCGCCCGTAAGGAATTCAAGCAGCGGCCTGTGCGAATCGAGAATCATTCGCAGTTTTTCGTGGGCCGGCTTGGTCACAAGTTTGTACGAAAACAGCGAGGACGTCAGACTTGTCAGAGCCCGTTCCAAATACTCATTCCCAGTGTTCGCCCAGATGGCGCGATGAAAGCTGAAGTCCAACCGCGTCGCTTCAAGCCCCGTCATCTGGTCGTCCCGCTCCATTCTTTCCACAATCTGCTGCAAGCGCCGCAGCACCGCCGGTGTCATATGATCCCGGCACAATACCAGCGCTTCACCCTCCAACACAATGCGCATGGCGTTAATCTTCCGCACATCGTCGCTGGTCAGCTTGACGACAAACATCCCGCGCCGGGGTTGATTGACGACGAGCCCTTGCTCTTGCAACTGCTGTAGCGCCTCGCGAATCGGCGCGCGGCTGACCTGCAACTGCCGGCTCAGCGCGCTTTCGTTCAACCGGTCGCCGGGCTCGAACTTGCCCGAGAGGATCTTCTCGACCAGCAACTCCGCGACGTTCTCGCGAAGAGACACCGCGCGTAGCGGCGTCAGCGAGTCGATGTGTGTCATGGACATGTGAACTAGATTAAACCTTTCTGTCGAAAGAGTGCGAATGCACGACTCCGCCACGGACGTCTCGGTGCTGAAGCCGCAGTGTGGAGGCGTCGGCGTCGATGGAAAGATAACCGCCCTTCACGCGGTGAAAGCGGTGCAGGTCTTTGTTGAGACCGGGCGTGCCTCCCGCGTGCTCGTCCGACGCCGCGCCGCAGCCGAACTCATGTAAGCCGGAATGCGGATCGGCCGAATGATACTGCCAGTGCCGGTCGCCACAAATTGAAACAACATTGCCGTCCAAATTCGCCTTCAGGAAATTTCGAAACTCCAAGCTCTCGTGCGCATACGAAGCGTTCGAATGATTGTCCTTCTTGTTCAGCCGGTCCGGCCCAACGATTGGATTCGGATTTACCAGAATCTTCCATCTCGCGGTGCTCGCCCGCAGCGACTTCATTAGCCACGCCTTCTGCTCGGCGCCCCAGATCGATTTCCCCGGTCCGTCGGCGTCCGTATTCGCCGACCGATAGTCGCGGGAATCCGGCAGCCATAGCTCCAAGTTCGCACCCACGCGCACCGTTCGATACATAGGCTTGCCCGCGGCCGGCGACGGCACCTGTTCACGGAAAAGGCGCTGGCCCTGCGCGAACGTCAACGGCTTGACCTTCGAGTCCTTCATCGACGGCCAGGCATCGTCGGATAACAGATCGTGATCGTCCTTCTGCCAATAGCCGCCGGTCTCGCGCAAGCACTCGACCAGCGTCGGCAGACTATACATCCGCTGCCAGTGATAGCGCGCGATTGCCTCGCTCGTCGCGACCGGATCCTCACTGTCGTAGTAGACGTTATCGCCGCAGCTCAACAGAAAATCGGGCTTCCACTTGCCGATGCTCTCGTAGATATGAAACCCATCGGCGCGGTCCATGTGGCAATACATCTGGCAGCTCAGCAACGCCGCACGCACCGGAACGGAGGACTGCTCCCGCGGCAGCGTCTTAAGCGTTCCCGTCAATTCCCCATCAACGCGCCCGTTCCGCGTGGCCTTCGTCTCGATCGTGAATTTGTACTGCGCCGCGGCCCGCAGGCCGGTAACCGGGATCGACGCGGCGAAGTCGGCGTGATCGCTCACCTCCACCCACTTGGTCGATCCCTTGTCGTGCACAACGCGCATCCACCCCGCCGCGCCCTTCGATGCTCCTTCCAACAACTCGACGTTTTCTTCCGGCTTCAGATACTTCGCGTCCTTTCCTTGTCCGCGCCGCACAATCCCGTTCGACAACCGCGCCGACGCCGCCGTCCTCCGCGCCCAGATTACAGCCGACTCCGGCGTCATCTCGCCGATCTTGCACCCGGTCGCCTGATGGGTCTCGCCGGGCGTGGCGGCGGCGTAGACCGAACCGCCCAGTCCCAGCGCCATCAGCTCTCGCCTGCTCAACATTGTCGTCGTCATTCGGTCATAGCGTATCATTGGCGGAGCCTGTTTGCCGTCGTCGCGCTGAACGACGGCGATCGACAAAACCTGAATATCGACGGCCGCCACCGTCGTCTGGACCCAATCGAGTCCTCCTTATCCGCGTGCCATGATCGATTCATGGATCAATCCCTTAACAATCGCCGCGCCGTCGTCACCGGAGGCACCCGCGGTATCGGCCGGGCTCTCGTCGAGGCTCTCCTGCGGGAAGGCGCCCAGGTCACCTTCTGCGGCGCCACCCAAGCCAGTGTAAACAAAGCCCTATCGGAAACATCCCACCCTAAGGTTTTCGGCGTAGCCGCCGATGTATCCAGTGAAGACGAAGTGTCGGCGCTGTTCGCGTTCGCGACCGAACGCATGGGCGGAGTCGACATCCTCATCGCAAACGCCGGCATCGGCGTCTTCGGGCCGGCAGGAGACCTGAGCGTGGAGCAGTGGAAAAAGACGCTGGATGTAAATCTTACAGGTGCCTACCTCTGCGCACGCGCCGCGCTTGCGCCGATGAGAAACGCAAAGTCCGGCCACATCGTCTTTATCAGTAGTTTGGCAGCGAAAAATCCGTTCGCCGGCGGCGCCGCCTACAATGCGTCGAAGTTCGGTATGAACGGGATGAGCGAAGCCATGATGCTCGACCACCGCTACGACGGAATTCGCATCACCGAAATTATGCCCGGCAGCGTGGACACCGATTTTTCGCCGCGCTCGGCGGGCAAACCCAGTTCCTGGAAGATCCAACCCGCCGATGTCGCCGAAGCCACCTTGGCTGCGTTGCGCATGCCGGAACGTACATTGATAAGCCGTATCGAATTAAGGCCATCCCGCCCGCAAAAGGGATAGAGAGGAGTTTTCCTAACCGGACCGCAAAGCCATTTCCCCTCATGTTTGCCGCCCCTTCGCCGAAATAGTAGGTGTAGCGAGCAACCAATGAACCGATGGCTAACCGATCGACGTGACAACGACAAACCCAAGAGCGCGAACAAGAGTAGCGTAAGAGGGGCAAGTCCAGAAGTCGATTGGCGCGATGAAGGCACCTGGCTCCGAGGAAATCCGCGTATGGCTGATCTACTGGCACTCGACAAAGCGGTAACCGAAGCGGTCACGCTCGACCCCACACGCACAGGCCGCGACGCCGAAGGCCTCGACGCCAATCTCCGTCGCCTGGTCGTCGGTCAACCCGAGGCCATCGAGCAGATCGTCAACATTTATCAGATGCATCTTACCGGCATGAACCCGCCCGGTCGGCCGATCGGCAATTTCCTCTTTCTTGGCCCCACCGGCACCGGCAAGACGCGCATCGTTGAAGCCACGGCCGAATCCCTCGTCGGCAACCCGCGGTCGGTCATCAAAATCGACTGCGCCGAGTTCCAGCACTCGCACAAAATCGCCAAATTGATTGGTTCGCCTCCCGGCTACCTCGGCCACCGCGAGACCCACCCGCTGCTGAGCCAGGAGACGATCAATCAGCATCACACCGAGCGCGTCAAAATCAGCTTTATCCTCTTCGACGAAATCGAAAAAGCGTCCGACTCGCTCTGGAACCTGCTGCTCGGCATCCTCGACAAAGGCGTACTCACCCTTGGCGATAACCGCAAGGTCGACTTCTCCCGCGCCATGATCTTCATGACCTCCAACCTCGGCGCCAACGAGATGAGTTCGATCCTCAGCCCCAAGCTCGGCTTCGGCCTCGGCTCATCGGTCGCGGCCCAACCGGCGGAACTTGACGAAAAAACCTCCTCGAAAATAGCCCGCAGCGGGGTCGAAGCGGCTCGCAAGAAGTTCACGCCCGAATTCATGAACCGGCTGGACAAGGTCGTCGTCTTCCATCCGCTCGGCGAAGCCGAAATGCGCAAGATCCTCGACATCGAACTGCAAGCGGTCCAGCAGCGCATCTTCACCTCCTCGGCCGATCGCGCCTTCGTATTCCACGCCACCGCCGACGCCAAAGAGTACCTCCTCGGCCAGGGCGTCGACACCAAGTACGGCGCCCGCCACCTCAAACGCGCCATCGAACGGTTAATCGTCCAGCCGCTATCGAACCTGATCGCCACCGACCAAATTCGTCCCGGCGATCTGATCCAAATCGGCATCGCCTCCGACGGCGAGCCCAAGCTCACCTTCCAGCGCCAAGCCGAGAACATGTCGCCCATTGCCATGGCGCAGTACGGCCAGGCGGCTCTCACGCTGCCGCCCGCCGCCGCCACCGCCAGCGCCATCTACGAAAACTCACGCGGACAACTCGCCAAATACGGCCGCCGGCCTTAGAGTCTCGGTTTCCCTTCCGCCGGTCCGCGCTCAGAGGTTTTACAACTTCCTTACCTTTTCCTGACAACTCTGAAATAGGTCGTCCCGCATAATTGTCCTCATAGACCTCCGGCAACGGAGAAAACTTTCCAGACACCCCTACCGCAGCCCAGTGGTTAGCGGCTCAAAAGGACACTTATGCTTACCCTCCGCGCCTATTCGCTTTCCCTGCTGGCGACTTGCTCTCTAGCCGCCAGCACTCCAGTTCTCCCCCTTCACTTTGAGGAGAACGCCGGCCAATTCGACGCCCGCGCCCGCTTCCGAACCGCCGGCGCCGGGTTTCGCGCCTACTTCACCCCCACCGAAACCGTCCTCGGCCTCGGAGAAAAGAACGTTCCAGTCACCATCCGCATGTCTGGCCTCTCAACCCGGCCGTCTCTGAAGCCAACGGAAAGACTCGCAAGCACCTCCAGTTACTTCCTCGGCAACGACCGCGCCAAGTGGCGCGAAAACGTCCCACACTACTCCGGTGTCAAGTACGAACGTGTCTACGACGGCATCGACATGGTCTTCTACGGCAACCAGAACCGCCTCGAGTACGATTTCATCGTGCAACCACAAGCCAACGCCAAAAGTATCGTGATGACGTTCGACGGCGCCGACCACATCACAACCACGCCTCTCGGCGATCTCGCCATCACCGCTGGAGGCGAAACCGTCACGCTCCAGAAACCCATCGCATACCAAGGCGAAACGCAGTTCGACGCCGCCTACATCGTCGACGGCCGCCACGTCAGCTTCTCGCTCGGCGCCTACGATCCCTCACAAACCCTCGTCATCGATCCGATCTTGCAACATTCCACCTTCCTCGGAGGCTCGGGCGTAGACAGCGCCAACGCCGTCGCCGTCGACTCCGCCGGGCAAACCTGGATCGCCGGATTCCTGACCGTCGGCGACCTCCCCCAAGCCGCCACGTTCGGTTCCCCGAATTTCGCCACCACCCAATCCTTCGTCGCTAAACTGACCCTCTCCGGCGGCGCTCTCGACTTTGCTGCCTACTACGGCGGCAACGGCCAAACCCTCGCGCTCGGCATGGCCTACGATCCCATCGCCAACCGCATTCACGTCGTCGGCCAGACCTCGGCGACCAATCTCCCGCTCTCCTTTGCAGCGCAGACCACTTTCGGCGGCGGCGTTGACGCCTTCCATATGCGCATCAATGCAACCCGCCCATTTCTCGCATCATCGACCTACCTCGGCGGACCGGGCGTCGACGCCGCCTTTCGCGTCGCCATCGGACCCAACGGTTCCGCGCTCATCGCCGGCCAAGCCGGCAGCGGATTTCCCGTCACCGCCGGCGTTTCCCAACCTTTGTTCGGAGGTGGTTCCTTGGACGGCTTCTTCACCCAGATCAACACCAACGGCACGCTCGCCCAATCGACCTTCATCGGCGGCAGCGGCGCTGACGTCGCGCGCGGCGTCGCGTTTGATAAGGACGGCGCCCATGTCTGGATCGTCGGCCAAACCGCATCCGCCAACCTGGCGACCAACAACTCCATTCAGAGCACGCTCGGCGGCAGCAACGACTGCATGATCGCACGCATC
>VFZQ01000031.1 GCA_016871135.1 Acidobacteriota bacterium
CGACTCTCGCGAACTCCTCGCCCACATCGCCCGCATCGGCGCGAACGACATCGCGCAGCAACTCCGTGTTCATCACGCCCGGCGCGATGCAGTTCACGCGCACGCCCATCCCGGCCGCTTCAACAGCGATGTTCTCACTCAAGCGCACCAGCGCGGTCTTCGCGGACGCGTACGCCGAAAAATTCGCGCGCGGCGCGGCCGCTCCGCCGCCCGACAGGTTGATGATCGCCCCGCCCCTCGTCATTCGGGGAATCATGGCTCGCATCAGCGCGGCGGGACTCAGCAGATTCACCCGCATCGTCTCTTCCCACGCCGCCGCGTCGTTCAGCCAAAACTTCCCGATCGGCCCCGTAATCGCCGCGTTGTTCACTAACACATCGACATACGGAACTGTTTCAAACGCCCAGGCCGCAATTTGTTCCGGAGCGCCGCACACCGACAAGTCGGCCGCGAACAGCGAAACCCGCTCGCCCAACTCGTTCCGCAACGCCTCCAACGCGCCCAGCCCGCGCGCCGTCACCAGTACATGCGCGCCTGTCTTCCAGAACTCGCGCGCGATGGCCTCGCCTAACCCCCGCGAAGCTCCTGTAATCAGTACATTGCGTTTCAATCGCGGTATCTAGAATCTTCCAGTGTATCCTGAAGAAATATCGATGGAGCCTGCTTCCCCCACACGGCCCGACATCTCGCTCATTCTTCCCGCCTACAACGAGGAACGGACGATCGTCTCCACGGTTCGGGAAGCCTCCGCTTATTTCGCGGCCAAAGGCCTGAACGCGCAGATCATCGTCTCCGCCGACGGTAATGACCTAACCCGCGAACTCGCCCGCGAGATACCCGGCACGATCGTTCTCGGCAGCGCACAGCGTTCCGGAAAAGGCCGCGGCATTCGCCTTGGCGTCGAGCAAGCCACGGGCGGCATCATCGGGTTCGCCGACGCCGACAACAAGGTACCCATCACCGAGTTCGATAAGTTTCTTCCCTTGATGGCCGGCGCCTGCGACGTCGCCATCGGCACTCGCGCGCGGGACCGCTCGAAGATCGAAAAGGCCCAGCCGTTCTACCGCCAGCTCGGCTCCAAAGGCTTCTACTACTTCGTGCAAACCGTCGTCGGACTTCCCGGCATCACGGATTCGCAATGCGGCTTCAAGTTCTTCCACCACGATTACGCCAAGAAGATCTTCGCGCTGCAGCGCATCGACGGCTACATGTACGACGTCGAGATCCTCGCCCTCGCTATTCGCATGAAGGCCCGCGTCATTGAGATTCCCATCCGCTGGCGCGACGACGCCGACAGTCGCCTCGACCTCGTCGCCGGCAATATCCAAAACGTCAAGGACATCTTCCGCATTCGCTCTCTCGTCCGCTCCGTCAAGATCTAAACCATGCGCGTTCTCATTACCGGCGCCGCCGGATTCATTGGCTCCAATCTCGCCGACCGTTACCTGAAGGACGGCCACACTGTTATCGGCATCGATAACTTCTCCACCGGCCAGCGTGAGTTCCTCGCCCCGTCCGTCGACCTGCACGAAGTCGATCTGCTCAATCTCCAAGCGATCGTGCCGCTGTTCGAGGGGGTCGATCAGGTCATCCACCTCGCCGCCAACGCCGATGTCCGCTTTGGTCCCGATCATCCCGACCGCGACCTCCAGCAAAACGTCATCGCGACATGGAACGTCCTCGAAGCCATGCGCCGTACGAACGTCAAGCGCATCGCATTCTCATCGACGGGTTCCGTCTACGGCGAAGCGCCCGTTATTCCAACTCCCGAAGACGCCGGCTTTCCTGTTCAGACCTCGCTCTACGGCGCCTCCAAGGTCAGCGCCGAAGCGATGATCTCGGCTTACGCCGAGAGCTTCGCCTTCGAGGCGCACATTTTCCGCTTTGTCTCGATCCTCGGCGAACGCTACACACACGGCCACGTTCTGGATTTCTACAAATCGCTCCGCGCCGATCCTTCGCAACTTCGCGTGCTCGGCAACGGCAAGCAGCGCAAGTCGTATCTCTACGTCCGCGATTGCGTGGAGGCCATTCTCATCGCGCTCGATAAAGCCAAGGACAAGGTCAACATCTTCAACCTCGGCACCGACGAATACTGCCAAGTGACCGACTCAATCGGCTGGATTACGGGCTACATGAACGTCGCGCCGAAACTGAACTTTACCGGCGGCGACCGCGGCTGGATCGGCGACAACCCGTTCATCTTCCTCGATACCAAAAGGATCCGCTCGCTCGGCTGGCAGCCCTCGCTCACGATCCAGCAGGCCGTGATCAAGACGGTCCAATACCTCGAACAGAACGCCTGGGTTCTCGAACGCCGCTAAGAATATCGGCTATGATGAACCTCATTCCCGTTCGCGAGGCATCATGAGCAAAACCAAACACGTCCCCTACGTACCGGTCGACCGGAAGATGTTGGAGTTCTCCTACACCGCCGTCATACTCGGCCTCGTGATGTCGGTTGTGCTCGGCGCGGCCAATGCGTATCTCGGGTTGAAAGCGGGCATCACGATCGCGGCCACTTATCCCGCCGCCGTTATCGGCATGGCGCTGCTGCGCTTCAAGCGCGGCACGATCCTTGAAGAGAACCTGGCGCGCACCGCGGGTTCGATTGGCGAATCGATCGCTGCCGGCGCGATCTTCACACTTCCCGCTTTCGTCATCGCCAAGGCCTGGCCGCAGTTCGACGTGGAAAACGGCTACTGGAAATCGACTGCGCTCATGCTCGTCGGCGGCGTGCTCGGCGTGCTTTTTGTCTCGCTCGTCCGGCGCGTCATGGTCGAGGACGACGATCTTCCGTTCCCGGAATCCGTCGCCGCCGCCGAAATCCACAAGGCCGGGCAATCCGCCTCACAGGCCGCCAAGTTTCTGTTCATCAACATGGTCACCGGCGCCGGCGTCTACATGCTTGGCGTGCTGAAACTCTTCGAGCCCGACCGCGACTTCGTCTTCCGCATCGGTGAACTCGGCCGCAGCGTCATCAAACTTGGATCGACCGAACGCTCGCTACAAGTCGGCGGCGTAACGATGGCCGCCGCGCCGTCGATCAGCCCTGCCTATATCGGCGTCGGCTACATCATCGGCCCGCGCCTGGCCGCGTTGAACTTCTCGGGCGGCGTCCTTGCATGGGGCTTTTTGATTCCCGCGCTCATCTACTTCCTCGGCGACGACCTCCGCAAATTCCTCCCCGCCAATGCAACCGAAGAAGGCTGGCAGCCGCTCGCGGCCGCTGTGTGGCGCTATATCGTGCGGCCAATTGCCGTCGGCGGCATGCTGGTCGGAGCGGCCAATACGCTCTGGAAAATGCGCAAGAATTTGAGCGCCGGTATCGGCCGCGCGATCGCCGAACTGCGTGCGGGCGGCAGTGACGACGCGAAGCTCGACCGCACCGAGCAGTACATGAGTTCGAAGGCCGTCTTCGGCTTGATCGGGTTGACGTTCCTTGCCATGATCGCCGTCTACTACTACTTCGCCAACGTGCTGTGGGTCGCGGCCGTCGCGGCTGTCGTCATGCTAATCACCGGCTTCTTCTTCTCCACCGT
This sequence comes from Acidobacteriota bacterium, assembly GCA_016871135.1. Classification (GTDB taxonomy): domain Bacteria; phylum Acidobacteriota; class Terriglobia; order Bryobacterales; family Bryobacteraceae. Next base: position 3,543 of record VFZQ01000031.1, read on the forward strand.
TTCCGGCAGCCTTGTCGGCATGATCGGCTCGTCGAACAATCCTGTCAGCGGCCTCACGTTATCGACGCTTCTGATCGCCGCGCTGCTGATGGTTTCGCTTGGCGTCGGCGGCGCCAATGGAGTCGCGATCGTTCTCGCCGTCGCCGCGGTCGGCTGCGTCTCGGCCGCGGTCGCGGGCGAGCTACTGCAAGACTTCAAAGTCGGCTACATTCTGGGCGGCACGCCGCGCACGATTCAGTTGGTCGAGTTGATCGCGGTCGTCATCTCCGCGCTCGTCATGTTCTTCCCGCTGATGCTGCTGCATCAGGCCAACATCAAACAGGGCGGCATCGGCTTTGGCGATCCCAAACTGCCCGCGCCGCAGTCGGGCCTGATGGCTCTCATCGCCGAAGGCATCGTCGGCGGAGAGATGGCATGGCCGCTGGTGATCATGGGGATCTTCATGGGCGTAGGCATGATCATGATGCAGGTAAGGAGCCCGATGCTCGTTAGCGTCGGCATGTACCTGCCCTTTGCGACGACGTTTTCGATATTCGTCGGCGGCGTGTTCCGCGCAATCGCCGACCGCATCGGCGAAAGCAAAGGCCACAACGAAGCCCAACGCGCCCGCAGCGAGAACATCGGCATTCTCATTTCATCCGGCATGATCGCGGGCGAAGGTCTGATGGGTCTTGTCGTCGCGGCGTTCGCGCTGCTGGAGTGGAAGCTCCCGGCGATCTTCGAACACCCGAGCTACTACGTTGGCCTCGGTGTGCTGGCGCTGATGGCGATCAACATGATCATGACGCCGATCAACAACGCCGGGCGTCCCGACGAACCTGCGCCGCCGACGGCGATGATGTAGGCCGTCTACGGCCTTGTCGCCAGTATCGTGTTCTTCGAGTCCAACGAAACCTTCAACGGCAACGCCGCCAGCGTAAGCGCCGCCGTTGTGCGCGAGCCATCGGTCCGCACCCATCGCGTCTCGGTCTTGCCGCGGCCGTAGTCGATCTCCACCGGCACATCGATCGAGAAGTCCTCGCTTACGCCAGCCTGATCGAGTTCGACCGAAACCGTCGCGCCCTTCGCGGTCTTGGCGATCCTGGCGCGCAGCGTCAATGCCGGAATTCCGGTGCCCTCCACGTAGGCCGCGAAGAAGTTCTCCAGGCTCTTGTCCACCGCGCCGGCCGGCAGTTTCGCCGCCGCCAGCGAACGGAGGTCGCCGGTTGTGAACCGCTGCCGCGCGTGTTTGGTGTAGATCTCCTTGAGCATCGCAAAGAACTGCGCGTCCCCGAGTCTCTTGCGCAGCATATGGATGATCCACGAACCTTTTTCATACACGAGCGTGCGATAAGCCCCCGGCGACTCCGACGACTCCAGCCGCGCGCCCAATCGAATCGGCCCCGCCGCGTCCAACGGCGGGGCGCCGGCGCGCTTCTCGAGCAGATGGTCCCGATACCGGACCAGAATTTCATCGACCGCCTTGACGCCGCGCTTCCGCTCCAGCAACAGGAGCGCCGAGTAGTTGGCGAGCGCCTCCATGATCCACTCGTCGCGATACCCCGTCGTCGACACCGCGTTGCCCCACCACTGATGCGCCACTTCGTGCGCCACCAACAGATCGGAGAAAAACGTCTGCTGCAGGCTGTCGCTGGCGAACGCCGGGCGGTCGCGCGGCGGCAGATAGGAAATCGTCGAGAGGTAGATCAGCCCGGGAAACCCTTGCCCGAACGTGCCTGGAATGGGCGACACGGCCAGTGTCTTCAGCGGCGGAGGGCCCACCTGTTTGCTCAGGAAGTCGAACGCTTCGGCGACTTCGTTGGCCAAGTAGCCGAGTTGCGCCGTCGGATCGGGCGGCGGCTGTTGCAGAATCACCTGACTTAGCGTCGGCGTGCGCGGCGCGCCACGAGGCGCGGGAAGCGTCTGCACGGGCGGCAGCAACACTTCGCGCCGTGTCGATGCGAGTCCCGCTTCGACCGACTTGTTCGCATAGATCTCGATCTGTAGCCCGCCTCGGGACGTTGCCGTTTTCTTGTATTCGCCGAGATTGAAGCCCGCCAACCGCACCGGCGCGGCGATGCGCCGCCGCGTTACGCGATAGTCCTCGCCCAAGCGCTCCTCGACCACATCGCCGGTGGCGACGACGGTCAAATGGATCGGGTGCTTGATTGTCAGATCGTACGGCGCGAACTGCAGGCCGTGATGCGGATACCACGTCCCGCGTGCGCTGACAAAGTAGACGCCGTTGCCAGCCGGTATCACAACGCTGCCCTCCTGCCGGAACTCGAAGGTGTGCTCGCCCGGCGGCAGCGGCTCGTCACACGCCACTAGAAACAGTTCGTTGTCATTGCCGCGGAGCAGGTTCGACCGCAGGTTCTCGCGCTGCAAAACGGTGGCCGGCTTGCCGTCGATCTTCACCTCGCGCACGCGTACGCGCCGCGAGATATCGAACGAAAACGCGTTGCGCACGCGCCGCGCGGTTTCGCCGCCGGGAATGCGGACTTTCAGCGTCGTCGTCGCACTCAACTGCAAGTCGGCGCCGATGACGGCATCGATGGTCACGGCCTCGATCTTTAGATCCTGCTCGGCGGGTTCGAGCGCCGGATCCTGCCGCACGCGCCGGGTTTGAAAACTCGTCCAGATGTTGTAGAACGACCGGTTGTCGCGATTGGCGATTTGCCCGGCGACAATCTGGTCGCGCGCCTGCGGATCGTAGATCACGTCGAAGTTTCCGTGCGACGTGCCGCCGAGCGCCGCAAAGAAAAGGCCCATCTTCGGGTTCACCTCGCTGGTGAGATCGTGGATCAGCCGGATTTCAAAACTGGAGGAAAGGTTGCGCAGCGTCGCGGAAAATTCGTTCGCCAGCAGCGTGCCCATCTCGGGCGAAGGCTTGGCTTCGCGCTCCTTGATCGCCGCTTCGAGCTCGGCCGCGGTGCCATCGGTAAACAGGAAAAACGCCGACTTGAAGTGCTCGTTCAAGTTCGGTGACTGCGTGAAACGAGCCAGCGATTGGCGCTCACCCGCCGACGGCGGCATCAGGATGATCTCGCCATCGCCGCCTTCGACCTCGGTGACAAACAATGCCGCGACAGGCTGCCCCGCCACGGGCTTCGAAAAGATCAGAAAGCCGTCGGTCAGGTAGATCTTGATCTCTTCGCGGACGACCTGCAGGTCGCGGATGCGCCAACAGCGATCGGCGTCGAAGGACGCCTCCTTCAGCGCCGCGGCCACATCGGCGGCCGGACGCGCGCTCACCAAACCCGCAGCCAGCGCGAGCCCGATCAGCAGCTTAGATAAACATCTCCTCGTCGGTCGTAGCCTGCGCGACACTGGCCGGAGCACCCTTCAATAAATGGCTGACCGCCGCCTTCACGCCGGCTGCGACGCCGGTTATCTCGCGGAGCGGCCGGAGGATTGTGCCATGCACCGAATTCACCGTGCTGTGCACTCGCGTCAGCGTGTCTTCCAGAACCATCTCCGCGCGGTCCATCTGCGTTTTCGCGCGCGCCGACGCGTCGGCCACCAGCGCGTCCACGCGAGTCAACTGTGTCTTGGTCATCGCCAGCACTTCGTTGGCGTTGGTTGTGATCTGCAGGATCTGCGCGCGGCTTTCGGCAATGGTCGCCTCCGCGGTCGTGATCAACTTTTCGGCCTTCGGCAGGAACGCCTCGACACGCTGCTTCATTTCGTTGGTTGTCTTCGCCAGGCGAAACAACGCGATCGCCTGACCGACGAATGAAATCGCGGTGATGGCGACGAACAGCGTCATCAAAACCAGAAGCGTGTCTTGGCTCATTCTGAGAGTCTCCTTACCCGGCGGCTTCGTCAAGCGGATCGGTTGTCGTCGACTCGCGATACGCCTGCCGTCCCGCGTCCACCGCGGCGGCCAATTGTTCTTTTTGCTTTTGCAGCGCGAGCTTGCCGCGGTCGATTAACTCGACGCTCGAGTCCTTCAACTCGCTGCCCTTGCGCTTCAGAATATCCTTGGTTTCATCGGCCTTTTCGCGCAGCAGCGCCCGGGTCTCTTCACCGGACTTCGGCGCGAATAGAATGCCGACCGCGACGCCAATGCCCAGTCCCAGGCAGAAGTAGGAAAGACGCTTATCTTCGTCCATACTATGTGTCCTCAGTTTCAGTGTACATGCACATTAGATGTTGCGGCGCGCCGGAACCGTTGCCAGAATCGAAGGATGCCGCCCCGCGCACGCGAAAAATACGACGGCGAAGCGTTGTGGAACTACGCGCTCCGCCTGCTGGCCGGCCGCTCGATGTCAATCGCCGAAGTCAAGCGCAAGCTCACCGCCAAGGCCGCGTTCGAGGCAGATGTCGCCGAGACGCTGTCAAAGCTGAAGGAGATGCGGGTGCTCAACGACCGGCACTACGCCGACTCGTTCGCCACCGCGCGGCGCGACGGCGCCGGCTTCGGCAAGCAACGCGTGCTGCGCGAACTCGCCGTTAAACAGGTCCCCCGCACGGTCGCCGAGACCGCAGTCAACGAGGCCTACGCGGAGGTCGACGAAGTCGATCACGCCGTTAGTTTCTTGAAGCGGAAAGTCCGCTCGACGGACTTCTCCGATCCGAAGCACCTGCAATCGGCCTTCCGAAAGTTGCGGTACAACGGCTTCTCTTCGAACGCCGCGGTCAAGGCGCTGAAGCAGTTCTCGGCTAATGCGGACGAGCTCGAAGATTCCGGCGACGACTAGCGACCGGCGAGTGATCGATCAGCGCATCCGGGCGGTCATTGGCCGCGAGCATACGTCGCAGCTTCGCCACTAATTGCGGGTCTGCGCCGCGGTGCCGCTCCAAGAGCGTCTCCCGGTCTTCGGCCGACATTTCGACGGTCGCGTCGAACAGCGCGCGCAACCGTCCCCACCTTTCGGGATCCATGGTCGTCTACCGGACAAGGCGCGAACCTCGCCGGAAACGGGCCACTATTGAACCCGGGGTGGTCCGAAACCCGGCGCCTGCAGACCAGGCTGTTGCAGACCTGGTTGCTGGAGACCGGGCTGCTGTAGGCCTGGTTGCTGCAAACCGGGTTGCTGTTGCCCGGCCTGCCGCTGCTGGTCCTTGGTCGGATCGTAGACGAACTCCCACTCCTTGTAGTTCGTCTTCTCCTTGTAGATCTTTATGCCTTCGGCGTCGACCTTGCTGGCCACGCCCGCGATACCGCCGCCTAGTCCGACACTGCCGGTCTGCAAACCTGCCTGCTGCAGGCCGCGGGGGTTGGGTGTCGTCAATAGTTGCTGAATCATCTGCGCGGCCGGATTTACGGGCAGTCCTGGCGGCGTAGCGCTGTTGCCGAACGATTGCGAACCGCTGCCGGGGCCTGGTCTCTGCGGCTGAAACGCCTGTGGCTGCGCACCCGGATTAAACGGCTGCGGTTGCTGCGGCGTCGGCCCGCCGGAGTAGCCGCTTCCAAACGAGTAACCGCCACTGACCTGCTGCGGCACCGTCCCGCCGGTTTGGGAACTGGACGGCTGGGTGGGATAGGGGCTCGCGCCGGGCAGGCCGGGAATTGCGATCGGACGGATCGGCTGGCCATTCGGCCCAATCACCGGCTGCTGCGGGAATGGCTGCGGGCCGCCCGGTTGAAATTGTCCCGGCTGCTGTGGAAACGGCTGGAGACCCGGTTGAAACGTCCCCGGCGGTCCGAACTGATTCGGAGGAGGCGGCGGTGCTCCCGGTTGCGACGAATCCACCGGAACCTGCGCCTGCTGCAACTCCGGCGCGCCCATCTGCCCCGCCGCGCCGGGCTGATCGCTTTGCCGGCGCTGCAATGCCTGCGGCACTCGCTGCGCGTTGGGATCACCCGTCGAGCCGAACTGCGCGCCGCCGCCGGTGAAGGTGTTGACGCTCTGCTCCTGCTGCGTCTGCCCCGCCGCGGCCGCCGGCTGGACAAGCGAATCGGTGAATCGACCGCTGGCGTCGACGTGGATTAAGCGCCATTCGTCCTTGCCGGTCAGCGGGTCCGGATACCGCCTCCGCAGGAACCGCTTGCCGTTGAAGCTTTCGAGTTCTTCGATCGTCTGCGGGTACTTCGAGTTCTTGCGGACAAAGACCTTGATCGCGCGCGCGTACTGCTCGCCGCGCTCGACCAGCATCTCTTCGCGGTTGCGCTGCATCTCCAGCGCGAGCCGCGGCAGTTCCACGTACAACGCAAGCGACAACATGGCCGCGAGCGCGAAGATGAAGATCAACGCATAGCCGCCTTGTTCTGTGTGGCGGCGGCGTGTCATTGCATCTGCTCTACCAGCGGCAGCGTCTGCTGATCCTTGAAGTCGGTATCTTCCATCACTACCGAGTTGAGGTTGATCCGCACGATCTTGTACTTCTTCTTCACGGTCTCCCCTTCGACGCCGAGGTAGACCTCCTCGCCTTCCATGAAGAACGCCCGCTTGGCGCCCGCACGCGGACTGGTGAAGCCGTAGTATTTCAGCGGAATCGGCGGCGCTATTGGTTTCGGCGTCTCCGTCTTCACAGCCGCGGCCTTTGGCGCATCGGGCGGCTTCGGCATCGGTCCGATGAACGGTTTGGCCTTCGCCGGCTCCGGTTTGATCTTGCCCGGATCGGGCGCTTTGGGCGGCGGCGCGCTGCCGAACTCAAATACAGGCCGATTTCCGCCCTGAATCGCAACGTTGGCCAGCCGTGCGATCATTTCCAGCCGCAACGTCGGATCGACCGTCGCCGGATCGATGCGGTCTTCAGCCTTCTTCGATTTCAACACCGGCTTGTATTCTTGCGAGGTCCGTTTATTGTTGTTGGGCCGCGCGATCGACGGGCCTTTCGCCACAACTTGCTTCGGTTGTTCGACGGGCGCGGTAGCAACGACCGGCCGCTTCGAAGCCGGCGGCGCGTCGTCGATCGGTTCCTGCGAGAAATAGAAGTACGCGGCCGTGGCCAGCAAGCCAACCAGCACCGCGACTTTCTTAGGTTCCGCGCCGAGTTTCATTTGCGGGCGCCTCCTGTATCTCGCGGATGAACGTGTTCAGGCGCAGCGTGACGCTCAGCACGCCGCTGCCGGTCTGCGGCGAGGCCGCCAGACTCTCGATAATCACCAGCCGGTTCGACTTGTCCAATTCGCGCAGGAAGTGCAACAGGTCAGCGTAGTTGCCTTCGTAGCTTGCCGTGATCGCCAGCATCGTCAGTTCGTCGGAGCCTTCGACCTCTTCCTCCACGTAAGCATTTTCCTTCACGCGCACGCCGGCGGCCTTGGCCATTTGGTGCAGTTCGTTGACTACGGTCGAATAGGTCGTCGGGCGGCTGAGGAAATAGCGGCCCAGAAATTCATCGCCCTGCGTGCGGCCTTTGTCGATCTTGGCCGCCAGTTGTTTGGTGCGGGCAAGCACCGCCTGCCGCGACCCGACTTGCCGGCGCAGATCGGTCAACCGCTGTTCCATCTCTTCGGCCGATCCGCCCCATGGGTAGAACACGAAGTAGCCCGCCACGAGGTTGAGCGCCAGCAGCGCGCCGAGCGTGACGCGCGCCGTCGTTCGCGGGTCATTGCGCCGCAGCCCGAGCTTCGCATAGATTGCGCCGATATCAAAATTGCTGGGCATAGTTCACACTCAATCGGAATCGGTACAAGGGCTCGCTTTGCGAAGGGGGCAGCGAGGTCGGCATCGTCGGATTGCCGAACATCTTCGATTCTTCCAGGTTCTTCAGAAGCGTAATGACCGGTTCAACCGACTGTGAGCCGACGACCATCTCCAACTGCACATGGTTGCGCGGGTCGGTTTGCTGGCGGATCGAAATCAGCCGGACGTTGTGCGGCAGCACGCTCTCCAGGTCGCCGAACATACGCGTCCAACTGACACCCTTGCGGGCGATCAGCGAGTTGAGGAAGACGCTGCGTTCGAGCACGTCGGCGTTTTCGGATTTGCGCATCGTCGCCTCGTGCTGCATCTGATCGGCGCTCATTATGGCGAGCTGCGCCTCGGCCTGCGCGGTCGCTTCGAGCACGTCGCGTTTCTGCTGCCGCTCGGTGATGATGAGGTAGACCAGCAGCCCGAACGTGACTACCAGGAGGCCCGCGATTACCGATGACGCGACCGCCATCGCGCGATCGCGGCGGAACGGCTCGCTGGCGAGGTTGATTGAAAGTCTCATGCACGGCCTCCGGCCGCGAGCCAGCCCAGCAGTCCGGCGTTGTGCGCCTGCGGTGCACCGAACGGCCCGGGCAGCGGTTCGACCGGCGCTTCGTTGCCGAGCCAGTGCGGGTCGATGCCGGCGACGTAGACCGCTTCCGGCTTTCGCTTCCACTCGTCTTCGAGGTACACAAGCGTCGGCCCGAGATGATCCCAAATCGCATCGGGAGAAACCTCGGGCAACTCAAGCGTGCGCAGCAGCCGCAGCGCGCCATCGTCGACGACGGCGATCGTGAGCACAAGGCCGCTGAGCTTGACGAGCATGCGGCAGCCGTGGGCCGGAACCGTTTCCAGCGCCGCCAATGTCGACATCGTAACGACGCCGACATGCAGTCCGGCCGCGCGGAACGGCGACTCGTAGCGGGCCAGCGTTTCGAGCGAAATTGCCGAGGCGACGACGTCGACCGACTTCGACGCGCCGCGCGTTTGCGGCTGGAAACTGAAGGCGGAGGAATCGACGTCGAACGGCACGGACTTCTTCAGCCGGAACTTGATGAGCGCTTCCTGTTCTTCGGTTCTGGCCGGAAAGGTATCGAAGTCGAGGATTGTGGTGCGGCCGGCGTAGTCGGGCAAAATCACGACCGCTGTGCGCCGCTTCTTCGAGGACGATTCCCCGACCACTTCGCGGATGGCGCGCGAAACGGCGTCGGGTCTGAGTATGTTCTCTTCGCTCGGAGACACGCGCAGCGTGCCCGATTCAAACGGCGTGAAGCCGCGCCCGAGAGGCGCGTTCCACGCCAGGCCCGCTTCGGAGAGCTCGAAGGCGAACTCGGGCGGTGGATCCGCCAGCAGCCCGTTGATTTTGTCGACGATGCTCATAGCCTATTCGATGAACGTCACCTTGTTGATTTCCCGCAGAGAAGTGATCCCGGCTTTCACGCGCTCGATGGCGGATTCGCGCAGCGTCGTCATGCCCTCTTCACGAGCCACGCGTTTGATTTCGGAAACTGGGCGGCGCTCGAGGATCATTTCGCGCATGCGTTCGGAGAGGTCGAGCAGTTCGTGGATCGCGCTCCGGCCGTGATAACCGGTGCCGCCACACTCGAAACAACCCGCGCCTTCAAAGAGAGGGACGTCGCGCCACTCCTCCGGTTTCAAGCCGCTTTGGATGAGCTCCTCGTCCGTTGCGATGTGCGGGCGTTTACAATGTTCGCAGATGACGCGAACCAGCCGCTGCGCCAAAATGCAGTTCATCGCGGCGACGAAGTTGTATGGCTCCACGCCCATGTTCAGGAACCGGCCCATAACGTCGAGCACGTTGTTGGCGTGCACCGTCGTGAAAACCAAGTGGCCGGTGAGCGCGGCGTTGATCGCGATCTGCGCGGTCTCCTGATCGCGGATTTCGCCGACCAGAATTTTGTCGGGATCGTGGCGTAGAATCGATCGCAGACCGCGGGCGAAAGTGAGGCCCTTCTTCTCGTTCACCGGAATCTGCGTCGTGCCTTTGAGCTGGTATTCGACGGGGTCCTCGATGGTGACGATCTTGTCTTCGTCGTTCTTGATTTCGCTTAGCGCGGCGTAAAGCGTTGTCGTTTTGCCGGAGCCGGTCGGCCCGGTTACGAGCACCATTCCATACGGCTCCTTGATGTAGCGCCGGAACTTGGTGACATCGCGATCGGAGAACCCGACGACATCGAGCGTCAGGCGCGAGAATTTTTCCGACATCGACTCTTTATCGAGCACGCGGAGCACCGAGTCTTCGCCATGCACGGTCGGCATGATGGAGACGCGGAAATCGATGAGACGTCCCTTGTAACGCACGCGGAAGCGGCCGTCCTGCGGCACGCGGCGCTCGGCGATGTCGAGCTCGCTCATGACCTTGATGCGCGAGATGATCTTCGAGTGCCACTCCTTGGCGATCGGCGGCATGGCGTAGTGCAGCACGCCGTCGATGCGGTACTTGATGACCACTTCGGCGTCGCGGGTTTCGATGTGAATATCGGACGCGCGGCGTTCGAGCGCGTTGAAGATGGTGGTGTCGACCAGCTTGATGACCGGCGCGATGTCGTCTTCGCCGGCCGAGATGCGGTCGATTGAAAGCGTTTCGTCCGGATTCTCGTCGTCGCCGCCGACGACGTCGAGCGCGAAGCCTTCGGTAACTTCGTCGAGCACGCGCTGCGACTGCTCGGTCTTCTTGAGCAGCTCGGTGATCTGATGCAACGCGGCGACCCTGACGCGCAGCCGCTTCTTCATCATCACCGACAGTTCGTCGATCAGGTTCAAATTGCGCGGATCGGCGACGGCGATTTCGAGCGTCTCGGCGCCCGTCGCGGACTTTTCCAGCGTGACCGGCACGAAGTGAAACCGGAACATCATGTCGACCGGAACGAGGCGCAGCAGGTCGAGATCGACCTTGTCTTCTTTCAGGTCGATGTACTGCGCCCGATACCGCGCCGCCAGCGCCTTTGCATTGGCGATCTCGGTTTGCGGATCGATCAGATTCGCACGCTCGGTTGCCATCTTAACGTCCCCCTCCCGCGGCTTCCGACAAAGAGAAAATCGGCAGATAGAGCGCCACGAGCACAAACGCCACGAAGGTGCCCATGAAGATCATGATGCCCGGTTCAATCAGCGTCAGCGCGGCGGCCAGCTTGGTTTGCACGTCGTCTTCGTAGAACTCGGCCACGCTGCCCAACATCGCGGGGAGCGCGCCGGTCGATTCGCCGACTTCGATCATGTCGATCGACAGCGGCGGAAACAGTTTCGTCTCCTGCAGCGACTCCGACAGCGTGCGGCCTTCGCGGACCGACTGCCGGACCTTTACCAGTGCCTTCTTCAGCAGCCGCGTGCCGACCGAATCACCGGCGGTTTCAAGCGCCTGCACCAGCGGAATGCCGCCAAGCAGAAGCGTCGAGAGCACGCGGGAAAACTGCGCGACCTGATACTTGATCCAGATTTCACCCAGCAGCGGCAGGCGCATCGTGATGCGGTCGATGGTCTCCTGCGCGGTGGCGGTCTTCATCCAGAAATAGAAGCCGATTCCGCCGCCGGCGAGAGCGGCGAGAATCCAGAGAATGTAGTCGCTCGAGGTGGTACCGAGCGAGATCAGCATGACGGTGATCGTCGGCAACTTGGCGTCCATCGTCTTGTACAACTCGGCGAACTGCGGCACGACGTAGCTGATCAGAAAGGCCACGAGTCCGAGCACGAGGACGATCAGCAGGCACGGGTACATCAACGAGACCAGCAGCTTCTTCTTTACGGCTAGCGTCATCTTCTGGTAGGCGATGAAGCGGTCGAGCACGTCGATCAGCGAGCCCGATTTTTCACCGGCGAGCACGGAGGTCACATAGACCGGCGGGAACACACCCTGCTTGGCGAATGCGTCGCTTAACGACGTTCCGATTTTGACTTCGTCGCGCACGGCGGTGACAAACGGGCTGAGCTTGGGATCGGTGAGACGGGTGGCCAGCAGGTCGAGCGACTTGAGGATCGGCAGGCCCGCGCGAATGAGCGTGACGAACTGCGAGTTGAAGATCAGGAACTTTTCGAGGTTGATCTTACGCGGCTTGGCCGAGCCGGTGGTCAGGGCATCGAACTTGCCCTTCGGTTTGATCGAATAGACGAGAAAACCCTGCTGCGAGAAGCGTTCGCGGATCTCGCCTTCCGAGCCGCCTTCGACGGCCTCGGTCTTGATCTGTCCGCGCGCGTCGGCGTATTTGAGGAGGTACTCGCTCATGGCGTGACGACCTCGACGCCGGCCGGCGGTGTGAATGTGTAGAGCGCGGCTTCCTTCTGCGCCGGGTTGCGGAGTTCGTTGCGGAAACGGAAGTCCATGGTCGAGGCGTCCTGACCGGTGACGCGCAGCGTTTCGATGCGGGCGTCGGCAGTGACTTGAAAGGTCACTTCGCGGTACGGGGCTTTGGTTACGTTACGCGGTTCGGCGGTGATCTTCGCCAGACCGCCGTCGTGCGAGACGGTGAACTTGCCGAAATCGCGGCCGAAATCGAGCTTGCCGATCAGAAACGCCAGCGGCGCCTGCATGTCGGTGGCTTCCTTGAGTTTCATCTTTTCGGCGCGGTTGGCGAGCGGGTTGAAGTACCAGTAATCGGCGCCGTCGGAGACGAACAGTTTACCGGCCGGCTTCGCGTACTCCCAGCGCATGCGACCCGGTTTTCGCAGGAACAGCCGGCCGCTTTCGACGCGGCGCGATTTGTTGGGTGCGATGTAGGTTTGTTCAAAGTCGAGTTCGAGAGTCCGGACGGTGTTGTAGCGCGTTTCGATGGCCTTCAGCGACTTGGCCAAGTCGAAGTCGGCGGCTGCGGCGGTTGCAAAAGCCAGAAGACACACGATGCCCAGGGATACCCTCACACTAAAGATGACGCTGACGGGGGCCGGAACGTGCAGATTCAATTCGGCCGCCGGCGGCGTTTGGCGACCGGGATCGCCATTGGCCGGTAGGTCTCGTTGTTTCAACAGGTTGTCGGGATTGTACTTGGGCGTAGCGTGCAGCGGGCTGTTCGCCTCTGGGAGTTTCGCGGGCAGCTTGGCTGATTATTGCTGGCAATTCGAAGTTTGAAATCTCGGTTTCGGCTTCAGCGTTGCGAGCGAGGGTTGGCCCGTGTTCGGCGAATTGGCAGACCCGGCGGAGTGTGGCGACAGCCGCCAGGTGGCGCCGCCAGTGTGTTACCCTACCTCTGACCTACGCGATGCCTTATCTTCAGCTTCTCTTCCTGATTCACCTCTTTCTACTGATCTTTCTCAACTGGCGCACGGCGAGGCGATT
>VFZQ01000032.1 GCA_016871135.1 Acidobacteriota bacterium
AACCCTCGTTTTCTTCGACCCCGTTGACGGCGCGCTGTTCGACAAACACGAAGCGCGCGTTGTCGGCGCCGAAGAATTTGGCCTTTTCTCCCGCTTGCAGGCGCTGCGGAATGGTCTCGAGATCGGCGCCGAAAATCCACGCTACACCGCGCGCGTACCGGCGGCTAAGTTCGTTCGCGAACGGCGTGCCGGCGCCTTTGCCCAGCCGCGCAAGAATCTGCGCCAGCTTCGCCTCGCCTTGCGAGACAACCAGAACGCCGTTGACGATCTTGAACTTCGCCGGCGCGGGCAGAAGCTCGGTGAGCTTGGCTTGCAGCGCGGCCTCCTGACCCGCTTTCACTTCGGCGAGCGCTGCTGGGATCTCCGGCTTGGCCAGCACGAAGACGATCTCCTCGCCGAGCATCGACGACAGGCTGCGCAGTTGCTCCACCGTCTGGCGCATCTCGCCCGAGCGGGACGAGGTCCACCACTCCTTTAGCACGTCGACCTGCCGCGAGCGTTGTTCGATCAATCCGACCGCTTGGTCGAGCGACGGCCCGAGATTCGGCATCGCGGCGTAAAACTGCGTTTGATCGGGGAGTCGGGAGATCATACTGGCCGCAACCCGCGCGGTGACAGGCGATAGTTGTTTTTCGATCACCGCCAGTTCGCCGAGCAGCGCGATGTGTTTTTCCTTTTCCGAACTCCATTGCACAGCGTCGCGAACGCTGACTTTTTCCAGAGCGAGACTGGTGGCGGTACGTTCGCCGGGTTTAAGCAGTTTTTCCCCGCTCGATTGTGTAACGGCGACCGATCCCTCGACGACGCCGACCAGAGATCCGGCCGTGCCCGCCGAAACGGTGAAGATAGTGCCTTTGACGGACGCCTCGGCATCGCGGGTGATGACTCTTAAGGAGCCCCGGCGTTGTTTGGCTGCCCGGACAATGACATCGCCGCGCTGCAAGTGAACCGTCTGTCCGCTCCAGGCGGCGTTGACATAGAATTCGGTGCGCTCGTTGACTTCCATCAGCGAGCCATCGGCGAGTTCGATAACCGCGCGCGTGCCGCCGCCGGTTCGCACGAGTTGGCCTTCGTTGAGCGCCGCGCCCGTCTTGAGAATGCTGGCGTCGCGCGCATAAAGTGCGCCATCGATTTGTTTGACCGTCGCGCGCGGACCGCTGGGAGCAAGCCAGATGTCAAGGCGATCGCGACCAGCGAAAATCGCGGCGGCGGCGAGTCCCGCGGCGATCGCCCAGCGCGGAACATTGAATTGGCGGCGCGCGGGCATGGCGATGACTTTTTCTTGCGCCGGCGCTTCGGAAACACGCAACGCCCGGCGGCATTCGGCACACCGGGTCAGGTGATCGTCAATCAGCAGGCGTCTGGCTTCGCTCAGCGACCCGCTCTTGTAGGCGTTAAACTGTTCGCGAAACTGGCCACAGGGATTCAGTTTCTGCCACACACGCGCCTGGGCCGCGGCGACATCGGCCGAAGCGGCTTCGTCTTTCATGGAGTCGAGAATCAGATCGAGTTCTTTGTCGTTCATGGCGGTCTTCCTAGCGGTTCACGAATTTCAGTAGGTCTTGACGAATGCGATGCAGACGGCTGGCGACGGTGCCGCGTTCGATACGAAATTGATCGGCGAGTTCGTCGTAGCTGTAGCCGTCGAGATTGCGGAGGACAAATAGCTGCGCGTCCTCGGGATCGAGTTTGGCGAGCGCCCGCCGGACGCGTTCCTTTTGCAAGGCGTCGGTGGCGGGGGCCGTCAGCGGCGGGGCGTCCGCGATGTCGCTTTCCCTGTGCGACTGGCGCTTGCGGATGATGTCGATCGAGGCGTTAGTCGCGGCGCGGCGGAGGTAATTCTCCTCCTGGCCGGGGTTGATGCCGTCTTGATTGAGCAGGCGGAGAAAGACGGTTTGCAAAACGTCCTCGGCGTCGGCGGGATTACCCGTAACGCGGAGAGCGGTTCGATATACCGTCGCCGAATGCTGCTGGTAAATATCCTGGAAGGTCGGCGGTAGCGGCAGAAGAGGAGGCTCCGCTGTTAATGGTAGCCCGATGGTGGCCATTTGTTGCACTCATCAGGCTAGACGGGGCTAGTGGGGGGTTTCTTCCCGGTTATTTACAGGGCCGAACCGAGGGACAGCAGAACTGTACTCATGAGGGGTACGGTACGGTGCGTGAGGCCGAAAAGTTCGGATCTTAGTGGTGCGCGGGAGCCGCGGGCGCCGGGGCGGCCTGCTTGGGCGCGGCGACCTGCTCACGCACGCGAAGCCCGTTCGGGATGATCTTGTCGCGCGACTGGATATCAATCAGCGGGAACGCCAGGAAGATGCCGAGAAAGATCAACGAGCTAATGAAGATGATGGCGTTGAGCGGGTTGTCGTGCCGCAAGTGCATGAAGAAAAGCGCCACCAGACTCACCTTCACCGTCGCGATCACAATCGCGATGATGATGTTCGCCGAGGCGGAACCGAAGTTAATATAGGACGCCCCAACCGTAATGCCGGTGAGGATAAGCAGCGCGACTAGCGTTAGAACATAAACGCGGGCGCCGGAAGAGTGTGCGTGTTCGCTCATGCGTGTCTCCTAGCTCACCAAGTAGAGCAGCGGGAAGAGGTAGATCCAGATCAGGTCGACCAAGTGCCAGTAGAGGCCGATCAAGTCGACCGGCGTGTAATACGCGCTTGAAAATTCTCCACGTTGGGCGCGAATCGTCAGCCAAGCGATGAGGATCATACCGATCAGAACGTGGACGCCGTGAATGCCTGTCATCGCGAAATAGAAGCCGAAGAACATCGCCTGTTCGGGCGGCCCTCCGCCGGCGTAGCTGAAGTAGCGGCCCGGGAGGATGCCTTCATGAAATTTGTGCGAGTACTCGAAATACTTGATCACCATGAACCCGCCCGCGAACGCCAGCGTCGCAAGCAGGTTGAGAACCGTTTTGGACTTCTGATTCGTGGACGAAGCGTGGACGGCCATGACCATCGTGAAGCTGGAACACAGCAGGAACACGGTGTTAATCGAGCCCATGATGCGATCAAGGTGATGGTGCCCGGCGACCCAGGCTTCCGGATAGTTGGCCTGCATCAGCCCAAAGCCGACAAACAGGCCGCCGAACATCAGAATTTCGGTGGCGAGAAAGAGCCACATGCCGAGCTTGGACGTATCGAACTGCTGCTCGGAGTTGACGAAGTGGTGTTGCCGGAACGCGTGCTCAGCCGCGTGCCCGTACGATTCGGAACTCATTCGTGATAACCCTCCACCGACGGCTCAAACGGTTTGAAGTAGTCGTAGGGACCTTGTTTGAGCACCGGGATTTCGTGGAAATTGTGCGTGATGGGCGGCGAGGAAGTCTGCCAGTCGAGCGTGCGCGCGTGCCAGGGATTCGACGGCGCGTCCATCTTCTTGCGCAGCGAAGCGAACAGGTAGCCGGCCATGATTACGAAGCCGAGACCAAGCAGCCAGCTTCCGACGGTCGACACCTGATGCAGGGGCGTGAATTCGGGCAGGTAGTCGTAGTATCGGCGCGGCATGCCGCGGCTACCGAGCAGGAACTGGGGCAAGAATGTCGCGTTAAAGCCGATGAAGACAAAGAAAGCTGCGATCTGCGCGGCGCGCTCGTTGTACATGCGGCCGAACATCTTGGGCCACCAGAAGTGCAGACCGGCGAGAAAGGCGATCAGTGTCGAACCCATCATGACGTAGTGAAAGTGGGCGACGACAAAGTAGGTGTCGTGCAGGTGGATGTCGACCGACATCGTGCCGAGGAAGATGCCCGTCAATCCGCCAATTCCGAACAGGATCAGGAACATCAAGGCATAAAGCATGGGCGCGGCGAGCGAGATCGACCCCTTGTACATTGTCGTGATCCAGTTGAAGACCTTGATGGCCGAAGGGATGCCCACCAGGAAGGTCAGGAACGAGAAGATCGCGCCGGCCAGTTGCGACTGGCCGCTCGTGAACATGTGATGGCCCCAAACGACGAAGCTGACGATCGCGATGGCGACGCTCGAAAACGCCGTGGCTTTGTATCCGAAGAAGACTTTTTGGGACATCGTGGGAATGACTTCGGAGATGATCGCCATGCCGGGCAGAATCATAATGTAGACCGCCGGGTGCGAGTAGAACCAGAAGAAATGCTGGAACAGAACCGGATCGCCGCCCAGCTTCGGATCGAAGACACCAACACCGAAGAGTCGTTCAAAGATGAGAAGCAGCAAGGTGATGGCAAGCACCGGGGTGGCCAGCACCTGGATAATCGCGGTGGCATAAATGCCCCAAACAAACAGCGGCATCTTGAACCAGCCCATTCCCGGAGCGCGCAGTTTGTGTACGGTGGCGACAAAGTTGACGCCCGTCAGGATGGACGAAAAACCGAGAACGAACGCGGCAAACGTCATCAGTGCCACTGGGCCGTCGGTGGTAGTCGAGTAAGGCGTGTAGAAGGTCCAACCGGTATCGACGCCGCCGGTGACCATGGCCACGGTGGCGATGATGGCGCCGGTAACATAAATCCAGAAACTCAGCAGATTGAGTCGGGGAAAGGCGACGTCTTTAGCGCCGAGCATCAGCGGAAGCGCGAAATTGCCGAGCGCCGCCGGGATCGATGGGATGATCACCAGAAAGACCATGATCGCGCCGTGAAGCGTGAAGGCTTTGTTGTACTGCTCGGCGGTCATGATGGTCTGACCGGGGTTCATCAGTTCAAGGCGGACCAACAGGGCGAACACGCCGCCCAGGAAGAACATGAAGAGGATGGACCACAGATACATCACGCCCAGCTTTTTATGATCGACGGTGGTGAGCCAGCTCAGCAACGAGCCGTCGTTCAAGTAATCGACGTCGTAATGATCGCCGTGAGATTGTGATTTTGGTGTTGCGACGATGTCAGCCATGTGTTCTCCTACTTCAAACTCTTAATGTATTCGATCACGCCGAGAATCTGTCGATCGCGCAACAAGCCTTGGAACGAGGGCATCACGGGCTCGTAGCCGGCGACGACCTTGGCCGTTGGATTTAGGATCGACTCGCGGATGTAGCTCTCGTCGACGGTGACCGAACTGCCGTCTCGCAGCTTCTCCGACTTGCCCCAAAGGTTCTTAAAGCTGGGGCCCTCGCTCTTTGTACCGTCGATGGTATGGCAGGATTTGCAGCCGGCTTCATTGTACGTAAACTTGCCTAGTTCGACCAGCGGCATGGTCTTGAATTCTTCGGGACCTTCTTTCAGGAAGGTCTCATATTGCTCCGGCGTGTCGACGTAGAGTTCAGCGAACATTCCGGAGTGACCGCGGCCGCAGTACTCGGCGCAAAATACCTGGTGTTTTCCGGCGACAGTAGCGGTGAACGGAAGTTCAACGTACCTGCCGGGTATGACGTCGGTTTTCGTTCGAAGCGCCGGTATGAAGAACGCGTGGAGTACGTCTTCACTGGTGAGTATGAGGCGGACAGGCTTGTTGACCGGAACATGCAGAGCCTTGATCGACCGAGAGCCGTCAGGATACTCGAAGGCCCAGTTCCATTTATTAGCGGTGACGTGAACTTCTATGGCGTCATTCTGATGAACGCGCGACTCGACGTAGTCGTTGAAGCCCCAGAAGAATAGACCGATCACGAGAATCAGCGGGATGACGCTCCAGGCGAGTTCCAGCGCGAGGTTGTGCGAGAAGTTGATCGTCATCACGCCTTCCTTTTTGCGTTTGTACTTTAACGGAAACAGGACCGTTAGATAGACAATCAGGATGAAAAAGGCAAGCATCAGCCAAAAAGTGAAGATATAGAGATCGTCCACTTTCTTGGCATGCTCGCTTGCCGCCAGGGGCATCATCCAATCACGTAACCAGTTCATAATGTCTTCCTTAGGAATGCCGCTCCTTGTCCTGCCGGATCAGCCTGACCAGCGAAAACCCGAGGACCAATATCGTAATCGCCCCGCCGGCGCGCATGATGTTCCGAGCGGCCATCACATAACTCTTCGCGTTGGGGTCGTACTGATAACACCACAGCAGCATTTTTTCCATCTTGCCGCTGGCCATCTTTCCCTCCGATGCTTCGGTCAGTCCGAGCCGTAGATCGAAGGCTTTGAATTGAATGCCGTAGAGATATCGCGCGACCTTACCTTGCGGTGTCAGCAACACCAATGCCGAGGCGTGGGCGAACATGTCGCGCGACTTGTCCCATTTGTAACCGTAGCCGACCTGCGTCGCAAGCTTCTTGGCCGCGTCCCGATGATCGGCCAGAAAATGCCAGCCCGGCGCGGGCCGGTCGAACTTCGAAAGGTATCCCTGCTTTTTGGCGGCGGCGAGTTCAAAGGTCTCGCGGGGGCTGATCGAGATCGTCAGCAATTCGTACTCTTTACCGGGAGTCCAGGGGATTTCTCGGATGCTCGATGTCACGCCGTTCAGAACGCGCGAGCACAACATTGGGCACTCAAAGTAGACGAAATTGAGAACGACGGGACGTCCCTGATTGAAGAACGAATCCAAACGGACCGGCCGGCCGGCCTCGTTGATAAATTCGAGCGAACCGTCGATCTGCGCACCAAGCTTCTCCTCAACGTCGACTCCTTCGAGTTCCGACGGCATCTGGTTGATCTGCGCAAGCAGGAGGCTCGCGGCGGTCAACAGCAGAATGGAGAAACGGCGGATCATGATTACTTGGCGGGCGCTCCAGCGGCGGGTGCGGCAGGCGTTGCCGCATCTTCGGCTTTCTTGACGATGTAGGCGGCCGTCGGGTACTTCGATTTGCCTTCCTTGGCTTCGCTGATCACCAGTTCCATCGCCCGTGACACGGGAACACGCACAACACCGTTCGCCTTGTCGGCGTATCCGTAGGATCCCAGTTCTTTTTCTTCTTTCGAGCGCAGGTCAAGCAGATCTTGGGATACGGGCGCCAGTTGGCGTTCTTCGATGATTCGCTCCCGATACTGCTCGTAGTAATACTGAACTCCGACACCGGTGCCAACCAGCACACCGATGATGCCGATCGTGGTCCCGACCACGCTGGAGATCTGCGGTTCAGAACGGTCAAAGCCGAGTTCGGCGAGATTCGATTTCGGTTTTTCTTCAGCGCGGCTAGACATTCTGGAACTCCAGTCCCTTCTTGAAGCGCGGGTCGCCGATCGGGGCGAGGGGCGCCTTGCGGAGGCGCATCCAGAAGGCGAGCCCGACTGTGGACATTACCGCGGACAGCGTGGCCAGATCGACCCAGCTAAATGCGATCCCGGCTTTGTGAAAATTCGGCATCACCAACCAGTACACGTCGGTGTAGTGCATCGCAAGGATCCATAGCGTGGCGAAACGCAGCACATTCAACGTCCGCTTGCTGTTACGGGCAAGCAGCAGCAGGAATGTGAAGATGAAGTGTCCAAACAACAGGACGCCGCTCATCGCCTCCCAAGACCCGGTGCGGCGCATCTTGAAAAAGATCGTCTCTTCGGGCATGTTGGCGTACCAGATCAGCATGTACTGTGAGAAAGCGATGTAGGCCCAGAATACCGTCAGTGCAAACATCCACTTGCCGAGGTCGTGGTAGTGCTCGGTGGTAACCGAGTTCACCATGATGCCGTTGGCGCGGAAGCGCAGGAAGATGAAAGTGAGCAGGGCGAAGAAGCCCCAAGCGCCGCCAGCTAGGCAATAGACGCCAAACATGGTCGAATACCAGTGCGGATTGAGCGACATCACCCAATCGAAACTCGCCAGAGACCCCGACAGGAAGAACAACAGCATTCCGGGCGCCGACCACTTTTCGTTGGCGAAGGTCGGTCCGAGCGCCTTGGTCGTGTCCTGCGATTTCGAGTTCGAGTACAGCTTCCAGGCCCAGAAGGACCAAATCAGGAAGTAGGCCACCGCGCGGATGTAGAACATCTTCGGATTGAGAAAATTGGTGTATACGCCCTTCTTCAACTCCATTACTTCCTTGGCGACGAATTCGGGATGCGACCATTCGTAGAGAGAGTGCAGCCCCAGGGCGACCGGGATGAAAAGCAGCCCGAGGACCGGCAGCGACATCATGATGTTCTCCATGATGCGTCGCACCGGAACACTCCAGGCCGAACCGGTCAGGTGCTGGATCATCGTAAACAATGTCGCGCCGATGGCGATCGAAAACGCGAAGAAAAAGGCGACCAGATAGGATTGGAAGAACTGATCGTGATTTTGTCCGTAGCCGGCCAATGCCGCGCCCCAACCGAGCAGGAACATGGCGCCGAGGACGTTTCGGCCCCGGTCCCAGATGGCGTCGGGGATGTAGTAGGAGTCGGTATTGACGGGATGGTGATGGGATTGACTCATGGTGTTAGCGAACCTCCCCGCGGAGGTTTTCCGGTACATCGTCGATGGTCGCGCCCTTGGCGCGTTGCAAGGCACGCAGGTAGGCAACAACGGCCCAGCGGTCGTAATTGGAGATCTGGTTCCGATAGCCCATCATGGTGCGGCGGCCATCGGAGGCGATCGAGTACAACTCGCCGTCGTTCTTTTGTTTGGTTTCCGGCTTGTGCAAGTCGGCCGGCTGGAACGCCGCACCGGCACGTTTGCCGACAATGCCACCGCCCGAAGCAGTGCGGTCGTGACAAGGAGCGCAATATGTATTGAACTTCTTCTGGCCGTGGGCGAGTACCGCCTGGTTCAACTCTAGCGGATTCTTGCCGACGTATTGACCGCTCACGATTCCCAGGGAGTAGCCTTCGTCTTCGACATAGCCCTCGCGGGAAACGGTGCCTTCGACCGGTTTACGCGAAGCGCGGCGATCGCTAAAGAGCGGGCTCTCCTGCTGCGGCTTGTACTTTTCCTGGATCTTCATGTCCGGGAACACCCAAATCGGCGGCGTGTCTTTGCCCGCGCCTGGACCACATGAGACCAGCCCAGCCACGGCGGCAATCACGAGGAGTATGGATTGAATTCTCATGCGTTATTCCTCGATCAACTCCGTTTTCGCAGCGCCCTGTGCGAGCAGAAATTCCCGTGTCCCGGCCGCGTCGAACTGATGGTCGCCGGCTTCGATGACCAACACAAAGCGGTCGTCGGTGATACCCTCGGCGCCCGAGTAATTAAACAGCGGATGATGCAGCTTCGGCAAACCATTCAACGCGAACATGCCGAACACCGCGCCAAACGCGCTCAGCAGGACGGTGAGCTCGAATATGATCGGGATCGCAAATTCGAAGGCGAACATCGGCTTACCCGAGATCACTAGCGGATAGGCCACCGCTCCGGTCCACCATTGCAGCAGGATCGCGATGGTCAAGCCGACCGCGCCACAGCAGACGACGATGTAGCCGAGGATCGAAGGTTTGGCGCCCATCGCGTCGTCGATCCCGTGGATCGGGAATGGCGTGTAGGCTTCCAGCTTCGTGTAGCCGGCCTTGCGCGCCGCGCGGATCGCGTCCATCAATTGATCTGGCGAATCGAAATCGCCGACCATTCCGTGAATCGTGGTTTTGTCAGCCATTAGTGCGCAGCCCCCACGGGTTCTTTCCCTTGCGAGGCCGCCACGGCCTCATCTAGATAGTGCTCTTCGTGTGCGTTGGCCGCCATCATACCCTTGACTTCGCCGATCGCGATGATTGGCAGGAATCGGGTGAAGAACACGAAGAGTGTCAGGAACAGGCCGAACGTACCGATGAATGTAAAGATATCGACGAAGGTCGGCCGGAAGTAGCCCCACGAACTCGGCAGGAAGTCGCGATGGAGACTGGTGGCGATAATCACAAATCGCTCAAACCACATGCCGATGTTGACGATGATCGAGATCACGAACATGAACGGGATGTTGGTCCGCAGCTTCTTAAACCAGAAGAACTGCGGCGAGATCACGTTACAGGTGACCATCGACCAATAGGCCCACCAGTATGGGCCGGTGGCGCGGCTGACGAAGAAGACGTAGCTTTCATACGGGTTGCCGCTGTACCAAGCGATAAAGAACTCGGTCGCGTACGCGTATCCGACGATGCAGCCGGTAGCGAGGATGACCTTGTTCATGTTCTCCAGGTGCGTCATCGTGACCAGATGTTCGACCTTGTAGATCCATCGCGCGATGACCATTAGCGTTACGACCATCGCGAATCCCGAGAAGATCGCGCCGGCAACGAAGTAGGGCGGGAAGATCGTCGTGTGCCAACCGGGGAGGATCGATGTCGCGAAGTCGAACGAAACGATGGTGTGAACCGATAGCACCAGCGGCGTCGAAAGACCCGCCAGGATCATGTAGGCTTTTTCGTAGTTCTTCCAGTGCGTGGCTGATCCGCGCCACCCAAGCGAGGCGATCGCAAAGCTCAACTTGCGGGCCTTGGTCTTGGCGCGGTCGCGGAAGGTGGCCAGATCAGGCACCAAGCCAACGTACCAGAAAAGGGCCGAAACGGTTCCGTACGTCGAGACGGCGAACACGTCCCACAGCAGCGGGCTGCGGAAGTTCTGCCACATGTCGAGGAACTCATTCGGAATCGGGAAGAGCCAGTAGGCACGCCACGGGCGGCCGACGTGGATGCCAGGATAGATCGCGGCGCAGGCGACGGCGAACAGCGTCATCGCTTCGGCGAAGCGGTTGATCGAAGTTCTCCACTTCTGCCGGAACAGGAACAAGATCGCCGAAATGAGAGTACCCGCGTGTCCGATACCGATCCAGAACACGAAGTTGGTGATGTCCCAGCCCCAGCCGACCGGTGCGTTGTTGCCCCAAACGCCGACGCCGGTGACGATCAGGTACGCGATCATCAGGCCCATCATGCCCGTGATCGACCCGGTGATGGCGAGCGCGATGTACCAGTTGCGGTGCGTCTTGACTTCCGAAATGATGCTGACCGCTTCGGTAACATCGTGGAAGTTCGGGTTGCCGTACGCCAGCGGCGCCGACAGTTTGTCTTTTAACTCTTGATCGTGAGTAAGCTGTGCCATTACGCCAACTCCGGATTGGGATTGCGCAGTTTCGCCAGATAGGTCGTGCGCGGCTTCACGTTCAGTTCGTGCAGCAAGGTGTAGTTGCGGTGATCCTTCTTCAGCTTTGCGACTTTCGAGTTGGGATCATTGATATCGCCGAAGGTGATCGCGTCGGCGGGACAGGTTTGCTGACAGGCGGTCAGGATTTCGCCGACCTTGTAGGGCCCGGCTTCGCCCTTAGCGCGGCCCTCGGCCTTGGCCTTGATCTTGGCTTCCTGGATACGCTGCACGCAGTAGGTACATTTTTCCATGACGCCGCGCATGCGGACCGAGACGTCCGGGTTGTGGACCATCTTGGTGATCTCCTCAAGATCCTTGTGGAAGTTGAGGTAGTTGAACCGCCGAACTTTGTAGGGACAGTTGTTGGCGCAGTACCGCGTGCCGACGCAGCGGTTGTAGGCCATGTCGTTGAGGCCCTCGGGGCTGTGAATGGTCGCCGCGACCGGACAAACCGATTCGCACGGTGCGTTTTCGCACTGCTGGCACGCCATCGGCTGATAGACGACCTGCGGATCTTCTTCGGCGCCGGTGAAGTAGCGGTCGAGCCGGATCCAGTGCATATCGCGGCCCTTGGCCACCTGTTCTTTTCCGACGACCGGTACGTTGTTTTCGCTCTGGCAGGCGACCATACAGGCGTTGCAACCGATACAGGCGTTCAGATCGACCGCCATTCCCCATTGGCTGCCCTTTGAGTAGTCGAAGCCGTCGAACAGCGAGAACAGCTCGACGTGCTCTTCATCGTGGGTCGCGAAGTGTTGATTCTTGGCGTAGCCGGCTTCGGTGTTTTCCTTGACGATCGGCCGGCCTTCCTGGTTGTGATGTTCCTGCGTCGTGACCAGGTATTGAGTACCGTCGAGCTTCTTAACGGTTGCGCCGCTGGCAAAGCCCATCGATCCGAGTCCTCGGACCGCGTACGCGTTGTAACCGATGCCCTTGCCCACGCGGCCAATGGCCGTGCGGCCGTAGCCGAGAGTCAACGAAACAGCGCCGTCGGCGTGGCCCGGCATAACCAGCACCGGAGCCTCAACCTTCCGGCCGTCGATTTCGATAGCGACCTTCTTGCCGTACATGCCGACGTTATCGACAACCTCGGCGACGCCCATCTCTTTAGCCGTTTTCGGGCTCATGAGCGCGACGTTGTCCCAAACGATTTTGGTCATCGGCTCGGGCGTTTCCTGCAACCACGCGTTGTTGGCGAACCGGCCGTCGAAGAGGTTGGCGCTTGGGAAGAACGAGACTTCCATGCCGCCCTTCGCTTTCGGATGAGCGTTGACCGCGGCTTCGACGCGAGTCTTGTCGCCGGTGGCTTTGGCCGCGGCGGCCGCATTGCCAGCGATCAGGCCGTCGTGCAGCGCCTTTTTCCAGGCGGCGTCAGCCAATTTCCACTGGCCCTTGACCAGGTCGTGACCGCTCTGCCACTTGCCGTTGACAAGCAGACCGACGACTTCGATCGCCGATTTCGTGCCAAACAGCGGCTCGATCAGCGGCTGAACAATCGAGGCGCTACCATCCAGGTGGGTAGCATCACCCCAGGCTTCGAGGAAGTGGGATTCCGGCAGGCTGCACTTGCAGGCTGCGGCGGTTTCGTTCGACTCAGCGCCGAGGTAAACCGAATTCGCGACCTTCTTCAGTGCATCTCCGAAGGCCAGGTCAGCGGGGGCATCGTAGACCGGATTGCCGCCGAGAATCAGGACAGACTTCGCAGCGCCGGAGTTCAGGTCCTTCACCAATTCGACCAGCGACGCCATGGATCGCCGATCTTCCTTGGTATAGGTCACCGTCTCACCCGCGTTACCGAGCGTCTGGTTGATGAGCGCAACAACCGCATGAACAGCGGCCGGCTGACGAGGACCGGCGAGAACGATCGCCTTGCCTTTGTTGGCGCTCAGATCCTTGGCTAGGGCCTTGATGAACTTGTCTTGCTGGCCAAGCACCTTAAGTCCGGTAATCGCACCCAATTCCCGAGCCAGATCGAACACGAAGTTGGCGACATCGCTCGGCTTCACGCGCAACCGGTGATCAGCGGTAGCGCCGGTGAGCGAGTAGTTGCTCTCGACCGCGTAGAGCCGGTTCATGCCAGCCGCTGGGGCATGATCGCCCGCGGCGTGGCCATTCGCGCCGTGCTCTCCGGCAGCGGGCGTCGCCGCGGGGGCCGCTTCATGATGCGCCGGCGAACGTCGCGCCGAAAAATCCTTGATCCAGCCAAGCGACCGGTTGTCGAGCTGCAGGAAGTCCGAATCGAGCGCGAGGACGACGTTGGCTTTCTTGAAATCGTAGTGAGGACGAAGCGAATCGTTAAAAGCGATCATCGATCCATCAAGGATCGTCTCGTCGGAAACTGGTTCGTACTCGACCCACTTGGCTGTTGGCGCCTTGGCGAGAAGCTGCGCGCGCAACCCGGCCAGAGTCGGCGAGTTGACGTATCCGCTCAAAACCCGGACACCCTCAAGCGATCCGGCTTGTGTCATCGCCTTGGCGACTTCGTCCCAGGCCCCCTTCTTGCCGCCCTCAACGACATCCTTTGCGCGATCGGGATCGTACAGGTTGAGAACCGAGGCCTGTGCCAACATGTTGGCTGCGCCGCGCGACGCCGGGTGGCCAGGATTGCCTTCGATCTTGACCGGCCGCCCTTCGAAGGACTCCACCAGCAGTCCCATCGCGCTTCCGGCCAATGGCATCGCCGTGGCGAAGTGCAGCGAATTGCCGTGCACGATTCCTTCAAACGACTTTGCGTGGGGAAGAATTTTTTCAACAGGCCGGCGGCACGAGGTCAGCCCGGCCAAGCCCATCGACGCCGCCATCAACTGCAGGAAGTTGCGGCGCGAGTTCGAGTTGATGATGTCGGTAGCGCCTTCGGGAAACTCCCGCGCCACCCATTGCTGAAACTTCGGCGTATTGGCAAGTTCGTTCAGGCTACGCCAGAACTTCGGCCCTGTTTGATTTCCGATTCCTTGTATCTGGATCATCGATGGCACCCCGAACAGTTCACGGGAGGATTGATTTTCTTCTTCACGATGATCTCGCGTCCGATCTCAGCCGGGTCCCGCTCCGGCTTCCAATCAAGTTTTGTCACGAATTCGGCCGGACGGATATGCGCGGCCGGATTACGGTGGCACTCCAGGCACCACGCCATCGTCAACGGCTGGACTTGCTTGACTTCGATCATCTGGTCGACTCGGCCGTGGCAGGTCACGCAGCTTACGCCCGAATTCACGTGGGCGCTGTGGTTGAAGAACGCATAGTCAGGCAATCGGTGGATCTTCACCCACGGTACCGGCTCGTTGGCTTCGTAGCTCTTTCGCAACGGCTCCAGCACCACCGACTGCGCCTTCACCTTGCTGTGGCAGTTCATGCAGGTCTGCGACGAGGGGATCGCCGCGTACGAACTCTTGTCCACCGTGTTGTGGCAATACATGCAGTCCATGCCGAGGTTGCCCGCGTGCAATTTGTGGCTGTACGCGATCGGCTGCGTGGGCTGATACCCGGGTTCAATCTTCTTTGGATGATGCAGCAGCAACATCCCTCCGGCGGTCACGCCGGCGCCGATGGCCACGGCTAGCCCTACGCCGCGAATCATCAGATCGATCTTTTTTGGAAATAACTGTGCCATTGCCTACGACTGCGGCTCCTCTCCGGACGCGCTGCTCGCTTGAGCGCGCGGCTGGCCTGTTTGGCGATTCATGTTAGGTTGAAGGTGGAATTGGACGGAATGCTGCCGACGTTCCCCTCCGGCAGGTTTCTCCCTCTGTTCTAGCACAACGGGAGAAATTCCGCAACGGAGAGAAAATTTCTTGTCTGACAGGAATTGAAGGAAGGAAGAATGAGATTTCGCGTCCCCGAAGCTCGGAACCCCGGTTACCTCGGTAAACGCTTCGGCGACTTGAAGGTCCGCTTTAAGCTCATCGTTCTACACAACACTTTTTTTCTTGTGTTAACGAGTTCGGTGTATTTCACCGTGTTCCCCTTGCTGGAACAAAGGGTATCCGGCGCCAGGTCGAGAGAGATCAGCCTGATTCAACAAGCGCTTCTCTCGGAGTCCCCACTGCCGCGACTTCCGGGGCTGGAAATCTACTCCTTTGAGGAAGGAGGAGCGGAGGCTCTGGCTCTTTCAAGCGATCTGCATGTATGGCTGGATCAGAATCCGGGCCGGATCCGGGGCGATGCCGCTACCGACGAGTTCCTCTACCGCAAGAGCCCCACGTCTGGGGTCTACCGGCGAATCCGGCTGCCCAACGAGTACTATCGTCAGGCGCTTCAACTCGTCCGTTGGGCGCTGTTCCTGGTCCTTGGAGTGATCTACGTCTTGGCGGTCCTCCTTTTGGAGTTGGTGATCATGCCTCTCTATGTCTATCGGCCGTTGCGCGCAATGCTGCAAGCAGATTATTCCGTAATGGCTAGGGATTCTCCGAACGAAATCATACCGGAAGATTTCTTGTCAGACGACGAGATCGGCCAGATCATGCGCTCCCGCAACTCCACCGTGCAACTCCTCCGCCGCCGCGAAGAGGAATTGGAAAAAGCCCTCACGCGTCTGGAAACCGCCAAGCGTTCGATGGTCGATCAGGACCGCCTCGCCAGCCTCGGCCAGCTCAGCGCCGGAGTCGCCCATGAATTGAATACGCCCGTAGCCGTCCTCCAGGGCTCGATCGAAAAACTTCTCGAAACCATTGAGGCCCCGCAAGCCCGCGCCCGCCTTGAACGCATGCAGCGCGTCGCGGCACGCCTTCGCTCCATCAGCGAAGGCCTCCTCGACTTCGCACGCGTCCGCAAACAGAAAAACGAGCCGGTCAGCATCCGCCCGCTTGTCGACGAGGCCTGGGCGCTGCTCGCCCTCGACGATAACTCCAACGCGGCGGCGTTCGTTAACGAAGTGCCCGCGAACTGCATCGTTAATGGCAATCCGGACCGCCTGATCCAGGTCTTTGTCAACATCCTGCGCAACGCGCTGCAGGCCGCGCCTGCGTCGAATGGTCAAATCCGCGTTAGCGCCACTCCCTTCCCGGCCACAGCCGGCCGTTGGTGGTCGATCGCCGTCGACGACAACGGCCCCGGCATCCCCGAACATGTGCTTCCGGAAATCTTCGATGCCTTCATCACCACGCGCCTTGACTCCCGCGGCACCGGCCTTGGCCTGACGGTCTCCGAGGGAATCATTCAACAGCACGGCGGGACCATCAGCGCGTCAAACAGCAAAGGCGGCGGCGCGCGGATCGAAATCCGCCTGCCCGAGCCGGGTTAATCAATGGCCCTCGTCGCCGGTCCTCCTACAAGAACATGCTCCTGGCACCTCGTCGTCGATACTATGCGCGAGTGGATTTCGTTCACGGTGTGCGCGCCACGCCGATACTCTGCCATCCCTTAAAATTACTCGGCGGCGCTCCTGGCTAACCCGCATATCTCACAGGCACGCTGAAAGCGCGGGTACCGGGGGTACCGGCCGGGGTATTTTTGAGGGTCGAGGGTCAAGTCAGG
>VFZQ01000033.1 GCA_016871135.1 Acidobacteriota bacterium
CGCCTTCTCGTACTGCTTGGCGGCCAGCCGGATGTTGCCCAGCGCCGCATACGGCACGCCGGATTTGTCGCCCGCCTTCGCGGCCTGTTCGTAATCGGCCGAGGCCGCTTCAACCCGGCCCAATCCTTCGAAAACCCGGGCGCGTTCGAGAAATGCCGCGGCGTTGTTTTCCTGGTAGAGAATGGCGGTCGTAAACGCTTCGAGCGCCTCGTTCCAGCGCTTGTGCGCGGCCGCCCGGCGCGCCGCGTCAAGCGCCTGCTGCGCGCGCGGGGTCGGTGCGCGCGCCCGCTGACTTCACGCCTTGCGCCGCGCACACGCCAACCGTCAATGCGATCAAAACCAGCCGCATTGCCGTTATTGTACGCCTAACCTTTCGGCGCACCCTTGGGATAGATCAAATTGTAACCCTTTTTCTTGTACTCGTCCAAGCCGACACAGTTGATCTGGTTGTAGCCGTGCTTGCGAAGTGTTTCTGCCGCCCGCCGGGCGCGCACGCCGCGGTTTCAACCCGCGACGATGAGAACGTCTTTCGGAATCTCCTTAACTCGCGCTTCGAGCTGCGACATCGGAATGTTGACGTAGCCCTCGATCGAGCCGAGTTCTTCGATCTCCTTCGGCTCGCGGACATCAAGGAAGAACAGCTTTACTTTCTTGTCCAGCATGCCCTTCAACTCGTCGGCGGTCAGGTCCTTGTCCTGACTGTTCTGACCGAACAGGCCGGCTACGGTGGAGAGCGCCAGCAGTATGCGTCGCTTCATGGCACCAGTGTATCTCTCTTGGTGCCCGTGCCGTCGCCCCGCGGCTAGCGGCTAGCGGCTCGGAATAATCTGGGATAAAGCTCCTCGCGTTCGCACCGATGGTTGACTGTGGACGTACTTCGCATCTGCGACAGGCAGTCTCTGTCAATCCTCGCGGCGGCGCGCCCGGCGGGTGTCGTCGTCGCGCTGCCGTTTGACGATCACGATCCCGCCACGCTGCTTTCGATCATTCGGGACATGCACCCCGACTTGCCGGTCGCCTTTCTTCGCGAAGCGGGCCCGGCGTCGGAAGCCGTTCGGTTGCTGCGGTTGGGCGCGTGTGAATACTTTGATGTCGTCGCGGACGCCGAGGCATGGCGGCCGGCGGCGCCGAAACGTCCGGAATCAGCCGATACGTGGCGCCGGTTTTTGATCGGAGAGAGTCCGGCGATGCAACCGGTCTTCGACACCATTCGTTTGTTGGGCCCGCGACGCAGCACCGTTCTCATTCAGGGCGAGACTGGCACCGGCAAAGAGATGATCGCCCGCGCCTTGCACGAGGCCAGCACGCGAGCGAATCAGCCGCTGGTGTCGGTTAATTGCACCGCGCTGCCGGACACACTGCTGG
This sequence comes from Acidobacteriota bacterium, assembly GCA_016871135.1. GTDB lineage: Bacteria > Acidobacteriota > Terriglobia > Bryobacterales > Bryobacteraceae. Next base: position 1,366 of record VFZQ01000033.1, read on the forward strand.
AAGCCGAGCTGTTCGGCCACACGCGCGGAGCGTTCACCGGAGCGATGCAGGGCCGCGTCGGCCGGTTCGAACAGGCGCAGCGCGGGACGATTTTTCTCGACGAAATCGGCGACCTCCCGTTTGAAGTGCAAGCCAAGCTTTTGCGAGTGTTGCAGGAGAAGGAACTACAGAAACTCGGTAGCGGCGAAACGGTGAAGTTGGATGTGCGCGTCGTAGCCGCCACCAACGCGGCCCTCGAACACAAGATCGAAGAAGGCACGTTTCGCGAGGACCTGTTCTACCGGCTGAACGTTGTGCCCTTGTATATTCCGCCGTTGCGCGAACGGTGGCAGGACATTCCGATCCTGGTCGAGCATTTCATCGAAAAAATCTGCCGCGCCGAGAATCTGCCCGCCAAGAAGATCTACCGCGAGACCCTTGAGCGATTGCAACGCTACACCTGGCCCGGCAACGTGCGCCAATTGGAAAACACGGTCGAGCGCGCGATCATCCTAAGCGCGGAGCGCGCCGTCCTGTTCCCGGAAGACTTCTCGCTCCCGAAAACCACGCAGGCGCTCAAACTGGTCGAATCGACGCCGCCACCCGTCGCCGTACCCGAAAACGGGATGGACCTGCAGATGACCGTCCAGAAACTGGAAAAGACACTCATCGAACAGGCCCTTCGCCGCACCGGAGGAAACAAATCACAAGCGGCCGACATTCTCGGCATGAAACGCACAACCCTCACCGCGAAAATGAAAGTGCTGGAGGCGGCTGTGTAGAAACGGCACGGCGCATGCATGAGCAACAGCGCCATGACCTCGCTGCTCGATCCCTACATTCCGGTCTTCGACATCCGTGAACGTCACGCGATCCGGATTCCCGCGCCGCCGGAAACAGTCTTCGCCGCCGCGTGTAATCTCGACATCGACCAAATCTGGTTGTCCCGATGGATATTCCGGCTGCGCGAGTTCCTGTTCCGCGCCAAACCACCGGATCCCAACCTGCCGCGAGGGTTCCTCACGAAAATGAAGGCCCTCGATTGGGGTGTACTAGTCGACGCTCCCGGCCAGGCGATCGTCATGGGCGCAATCACCCAACCTTGGGAGGCCAACGTGCGCTTTCGCGCGGTAACCGCCACTGACTTCGCTCAGCACTCCCCTCCGGACTTGATCAAAATCGCCTGGGCCATCTGGGTGGAGCCCGACGCAACGGGTGCCGTGCTTCGGACCGAAACTCGCGCCGTCGCTACCGATAGCCATTCGCGCCGCCGATTTCGAAGATACTGGCTCCTCGTCTCGCCCGGCATCCGGCTCATCCGCCACGCCATTCTCCGCGCCGTGCGCCAGGTCGTTACTCGAACTTCACCGTAAACCACATACTTGCTACCACGCCCGCGATGCTGGGCAACAGGAATAGCGCCGCGACCAACGCCCCGTCCAGTCCTTCCCGCGAGGCCGCGAACAGTGTTGCCGCCACGCCCACCGTGCCAAGTACGCCGAGCGCCCAAAATGCGAGCGTCTTCAAAGGCCTTATCGCGCCGATACCAAACACAACCGCCACCCCCGCCAGCCAAACCAAAACTCGCCAGCCTTCGTTCACGGGATCCGACAAGCCGGGCAGGAAAAAGAAAAACACCTCGACCACGCTAAAGAACGCGGAAAAAAATCCCGTCCCCTTTGCGTCGACAATCAGCGACATCGCACCTATCGCCACCGCCGGAGTGATCAATCCCAGACAAAGCAGATAAGCGAGATACCGCATCAGGGCCTCGCTCCTTCCACCGGAATCCAACTAGCGCCATCCAGCTTCTCCCATGTCAAGCCATCCTTACTCCGAAAGTCCCCGCCCGTCGTATTGCCGCCTCCGGCGCCAATCGCCCGCGCATAGAGATGAACGCGGACATACTCCCCTTGCTGTTCCATCGTCTGCTTGCTGCAGGAATCCAGGAAAAAGTAAAAGCTGGTCGACAGCACCTCCCGCCGCTTGATCTCCGCATCGGTGACGTCCAACAAATACACGGTGCACTTTTCAAGAAGGAATGCGAGCGGTTTGCCCTCCAGCGTGGTCCGAAACACCTGTCCCCCCGCGCGAACCGGCCTCCGCCGCCAGAGCCGCCAACTTCTGCTCCCCGTTCGTCTTGGTCGCAATCGCGTAGGCCCACAACCCCGCATACACAACGAGCCCCAACGCGACCATCAGCCCGCACCGAATGAGAAACTTCCGCCGCATCGTCACCTCTTCAGCGGATCTTCAATCCACGGCGGCGTCGCTTCCAGCAACTTCGCCAACTCCGGCTCCATCGCCTCCATCGCGCACTTCATATCCCACGCCACTTTACGATAACTGAAATGCCCCTTCACTCCGCTGCGCACGCGCGCGATGTACTCGGTCTCGGCGAAGTCCATCTTGAACAAGAACCGCGACCGCGCGCCGAACGGCAACAAGTAATCGCTCGCCGGTGACGGCAACTCGCACATCGCCGCCAGAGCGCCGTCCATCGCCCCCCGAAACGCCGGCTCCACGCCCGCCGCCGTCGCCACCTCCGGAACTTCGTAACCCAATCGGCCGCTGTAGCTCTGCCGGTACTGCTGACAACGCCGGTGACGATGCATATCCCGATACGCGCCGACATCCATGATCATGTCGAAGCAATACAGACCGCCGCGAAACTCCCGCAGCAAATCGTCCCTCTTCGTCCGCGACTTCGTCGCCGCGTCGATCACCTCGGCCCGTACCGCCTGCGACGCCCCGCGCGCCCATTCATACAGCGCCCGGAACGGCCAATCGCTCACCGAATATAGAATCGTCGCAACGATATCGGCCACCGTATCGGTTGGTTTCAACAGATCGACATCGGCCGGTTGCGCGCCATCGAACGCCGGTAGATTCACCGCCGCCCACGCGGCCGCATCCGATCGCGCGCCCATCAAATGCGCATCGGCGTTGCAATACTTCGCCAGCGTCGGCGCCAGCGGTTCCACCGGTTGATCCGGGTCGATCTTGCACGTCGGCGGCGCCGCGCATGCCGCCGCGATCTCATCGCCGACCGACCGCGCCTCCGCATACGGCGACGCTTTCAACCGCTGAATCTGCTTCTCCAGCGTGCGAATCGACGTCACCTGCCCGACATTGGTCGGCACCGCCCAGAACAGCAGATACCGCGCAACGTCGAACGCCCGCGCCGCGATATTCCGCTGATACGCATCCGGCTTCATCGACTCCGGCCGCGGCAACCGCTCGGAAAGTACGGCAAACGCCGCGTCGTTCACGATCCGATACGTGTCGATCAGCTTCTGCCCCGCGCCCTGAAACAGCGCCGACTGCGACGCGTCAAACTCCGGCGGCGTCACAAATCCCGCCTTCCCAAAATCTTGATAACGCGACGACTTCGCCTGCCCGTCCCACAACTGCTCGTCCTCAACCTCCGCCGCCGCCAATTCCGAAATCCCCTCGAAGCACATCACGATGTGACCAAGATCGGCAATCGACGCATGCCCGTATTGAAAGTAGAAACTCTCCAAAAACTTCGACGAGTCGTGCGTGCGCACCCACGCCAGCGAATCGACAATCGAATCAGCCGAGCGGCTGTAGCGGGCCAGCGCATACGCGCTCTTTTCGGGCGACATGGGCGCCACGGCGATTACTTGTCGGCGGGGACTCTCAGGCATACTGGATCTTTCAGTATCCAATGAAACTACGAATCCGCAAGCTCCATCCAGACGCAATCATCCCGAAATACGCTCATGGCCCCGACGAAGACGCCGGCATGGATCTGTGCGCCGTCGAAGACGCCGTGCTCGAACCCAGCGTGCCGAAGGCCGTCCCCACCGGCCTTTCCATCGAGCTCCCGCCCGGCTTCGAAGCGCAAGTGCGGCCCCGCAGCGGCCTCGCGCTCAAGTTCGGAATCTCCATTCCCAACAGCCCTGGCACCGTCGACCCCGGCTATCGTGGCGAACTGAAGGTCATCCTGATCAACCTCGGCAAGGCGCCGTATGCAATCGGCAAAGGCGACCGCATCGCGCAGATGATCGTCGCTCGCTACGAAGCCGTCGAAGTGGAAGAAGGCGAGTTGTCGGAGTCGGCGCGCGGCGAAGGCGGCTTCGGCTCCTCGGGACGTTGACCGCGCGAGGCCCACTCCGCGCCCGCGAGCACGATCATCGACGCCAGGAAACTCATTAACACAATGATCACCGCCCAATAAAACGGGCCGTATTCGATTTGCAGCTTGCGCAGGAAGGACGGCCAAATCGCTTTCATCAGGTACTTGAAGACTTCGAGCACAACCCCCACCGCCATCGCGACCGGCACCACGCGCCGCCATTCGACCTTTGTGTTCGGCAGAATCCAATAGATCAGGAACAGCGCGAGCATGAGCACCGGCATCGCGGCCATCTTGAAGAAGAACAGGTTCATCCACGCGTTGATCGCGAAACCGCCGCCGGCCTTCAGCGATTCGACGTTGAGCGCGCTCAGGAAAATTGAGATCAACACCAGCGTTCCGCATGCGAAGATCAGGCCCATGCTGACCAATTGGTTCATCAGAAACGAGCGGTGTTTCGTCACGCCCCAGCAACGGTTCAGCGCGACCTCCATCGGCTCGAAAATTCCGTTCGCCGTGAACAGCAGCAACAGCAGCGACGTGTAGCTGAAATGCCGGAACCGGTTCGGAATCCAGTCGATCCCGCCGCGAATCAAGTTCTCGACTTCTTTGCCAAACACATCGCTCATCGCGAAGTACACAGCCTGCTCCGCCGAGTCCCATCCAATCGTGCGGCAGAACCACACCAGCACAAGCAGAAACGGAAAGAAGCTCAACAGCACATTGGCGGCAATCGAAAAGCCGAAGACGTGAACCTCGACCTCCATCCAGTACTTCAACGTGGGCCAGAACGCGCGGAGGATTGCCATTATGCTCGCGGTGCGGGTTGTTCCGCAAGTTGGCTGATAAATTGACGTAGCGGGTCGAATACTCTCGACGCCAGGATCGGTTGGTATTCGCGCGACTGCAGGGCGGTTAACAATCCAGCCTTGTAACCGCGCTCCGAACAGCCGAGAACGACGTGCAGCTGCAATTTCTTCCATTGGCATTCGCTGAATGTACGGGAACGGGGCAAATTCGTTTCGATGCAATTCCGGATCTCATCGAGGCACGGGAACGCGGCTGTCTCCGCCGTCAACGCCTCCAACATGAGGTCTTCTAAGCACCCGGTTTGCGCACCTGTTGGAATTGTCTCGATGACTACGCGCAGCGATGCCGGGAGATCGAGACGTTGCAACGCATCGTTGATCTCGGCTAGAGTTGTCTCGCGCGATGTTTCCGCGTCGAACAATATCGCAAGCGTTTCCAGCTCAAGAAACTCCGGGCGCTTCGCTTCCGCGTGCAGAAAGCTAAAGAGTTTGTCCTTGCTAAGCAGAGGATGCGTTTGAATGCGATCCGGCCCCAAGTGAAGCTGGTCGGCAAACTGCTCTAGAACGAATCGATCTTCTCTTCCTTCAACAAGAACGAGTGTTTTCGATCGAAGGGAGAACCTCTCAGACCGTCCCTCATTCATCGCGGATCCACTCCGACCTCTTCGGAATCGAGCAACTCGGCCGCCGAGTAGCGTACCGCCCTGTGATTACCACGAATCGCATCGACTCGAAAACAACCAATCTTTCCGGAGTCCCTGGAAACCCTTGCGGCGGCCAGCATGGTCTCTCCACTGTGTGTCGTGCAGATGACTTGCCGATTCGTTAGTTGGGCCGCTTCAAGAACCGATCGCCATAGGCTCTCGTGGAATGAATAATGAATTCCACTTTCGATTTCATCGACCAGTAGGACCCCGCCGTTACCGACAAGAGTCGCTAGCAGTATCTTGAGAACACGAATGGCGCCGTCGCCGAGAAGCGAGACCGGTACAAGTTTTCCCGTGCCGAAATCAGCGAACAGCCGGGCTTTCTTGTTGCGGGGAACCGTCACGATGCTCTTCAGGTTAGGCGCGATTCCGCGCATCGCGTACAGGAGAAAGTCCCCGCGCCTCTCTTGAAGCACCGCGCCGAAGTAGTCGGCGACATCTTCCCGCTCCAATTGATCGAGGGCATCGTTGGTCCAGATCCCGGCGAATGGGCCAAGCGGCGTAAGCGCGGCAGTCCACCCCCATGATCCGTCCGGTACGGGGTGCACCAACGACTCAAACGTAAGCGCTCCCGCATCGGCTTGCGTTCGAATCCGAAGAAGCCGGCTCTCGCTTAGCCATTGCTGAATAGAGAATACATATTGGGGATTCTGCGTAAGCAACTTCAACTGGCTCGTCTCGGTCGCTGGTATTGCGGTGTCATACCGCGCCTTAACCTGCCGATCCGAATACAACCCATCTAGCGCGATCGTCTCGGTTGTATCGAATCCGCGAAACATCGACTCCCAGGGTGCCTGGACCGCCACTTGCGACGCCGTGTTCTGCGATGGGTAGGTCTCGATCCCCCTGCGTCTGAGCTGAAGTGCCGGCCGCAGTGGCTCAGGCGAGACCAGCAACTCAATGGCCTCTAGCACGGTCGACTTGCCGGAACCGTTTTTTCCCGTCAGTAGTGTGATCGGTGCGATCTCACTCATTTCTAGGGAATGAATGGAACGGAATTTGGAAATTCGAAGCTCGGTCAGCATAACTGGGGCCCGCTCTCTATTCTCACACTTCCCCCCGCCGAAAACGCTCCGCCAGCCGCTCGGACGCCCGCATCGCCAGCGCCAAAATCGTCAGCGTCGGATTCTGATTGCCCGCGGTCACAAATGGCGCGGCGTCGTTGATCAGAAGATTCGGCACATCGTGCGTGACATTCCACGCGTTTGTCACCGATGTCCGCGGATCGTTCCCCATGCGCGCCGTGCCGACGTAGTGAATCGAGTGCCCGTGCGCCATCGGCTTCGGGTTGCGCGGCTTGAAGTACTCCGCGCCCGCCTTTAGCAGCAACTCCTCGCCCACCTGCATCATGTCATTAAACATCGCCGACTCATTCTCATGCCACTTGTAGTGGAAACGAATCGCCGGAATCCCCGCGCTGTCCTTCAATTTCGGATCGATCTCGATGCGATTCTCCTTGTACGGCAGCACCTCGCCTTGAAACAACACGGACACGCCGGCCTTGTGATACGCGCGGACATTTTTCTTCCAGTCCCGCCCAAAGCCGGCAAGTTGCTTGCCCACGAACGTCGTCTCTCCCATGCCGCCGTTGGGGAAGATCTGATAACCCCGGATGAACTTGTTGCCGCGCCAGTTCGCCGTCAGATCCGGGATGAACGAATGCGCTCCGTTGCCGTCCTCGTTCGACACGCGCCGGTTCATCAACTGCGGCAGGTATCCGCCGATCGCCGCGTACAAATGCTCGGAGAGATACCGGCCAACCAGCCCGCTCGAATTGGCAATCTTCGAATTCAGCAGAATGTGCGCCGACTCCACCGCTCCCGCCGCCAGCACAAATACCTTCGCACGCACGTCTTTCCACGACTTCGCCGCGGCATCGTAGTAATGCGCCTTCGACGCCCGCCCCTCCTCCGTCTCAATACTCCGGACCTTCGCATTCGTCACCAGCGTCAGCTTGCCCGTCTTCTCCGCGTTCTGAATGAACACGCGCAGCGAATCGAACTTCGATCCGCTATCGCAGCCCAGCCAGCACGGCCCGCAGTAATGGCACGCCGGCCGGCCGTTGTGATCTTTCGTGAGGATCGCCTTCGGCAACGGAATCATCTTGAGTCCTCGCCCCAATGACCCGCACACCTTCGCGAACTCAAGCTCGGCGGCTTTCGGTCGCAGCGGCGGCAGGCCGTTGTTCAGCGGAAACGCCCCGAGCGGCTCGCCCGAACTGCACACACCGATCAACGCTTCGACCTTGTCGTACCACGGCGCGATTTCGTCGTAACCAAAAGGCCACCGCGTGTCGAAGCCGTCCTTGGGTTGAAACTCATCGGGACCGAACCGAGGCGTCACACCCGCCCAAAACAAACTCTTTCCGCCGACGGCGCGCACCTGCACGAACTGGAACGGATCGTCGCCCTCCCACGAATACGGCTCGTTGGCCAGGAAATTCGTGTGTTCGAGATACTCCTGAAAATAGTCGCCGCGCAGACCTCGAAACGGCAGATTCCAACGGCGCACACGATGCACCGGCATCTCTTCAGGCGCGCGCCGCGGGCCGGCTTCAAGCATCGCGACATCCAGCCCGCGCTGCGTCAGCACATGCGCCGTCATGCCGCCCGCCGCGCCCGAACCGATTATGCAGACGTCGTAGGTCTTCACGATCGCTCCCGCAACAACGGCGTGTAATCAACGGCGCGCCGGACGTCGCCCATATCGGCCAACGGAAACTCCCGCAAAAACGTATAGCCCCGATAGCCAAGCTCCTTCTCAATCCCCTCGCGCGAGGTGTAGAACCCTTCGACGACCGCGTCCTTGAGCAACACGAAGAACCGTTCGTCCGCCGTGCGCGCTCGAAATTCGTTGACCGCATGACGCCGCAATGCCGCCTCATCCGCCTTCGCAAAGCGCTTCAACCCCGCGCGCCAGGTCTTCCGTAGCGGCTCCTTCGCGTGGTGCAAAACAGTGTCGACATACTCCTCGACGCGCGCCGCCGCCGCCCCGCCCGACCGCTCATCGGCCGGAACCAGAATCGCCGCCAGCCGCTGCAGGATCGGTATCTCCTTGCGCGTCAGGAATCGAAAAGAGTAGGAAGCCGCCTGCGCCGAAGAGGCGTGTTCATGCGCTTCGGCAACCGCGGCCGCCCACATCGCAGCCGCCGCGCCCAGTAAGTCCCGGCGTGAGGTCATGGAACACTCAGGGTAGCAAGTGGCGCGTTCGCCACTTGGGCTCCATCCACTTGCGAACAGCCATCTGGTGCGACTGTGACAATGGAAGGTTATATACTGTCCCCATTTCCATGTATCGAGCACTCCTCGCCTTAAGCCTCCAAGCCGCCGCGCAAACAGGCGCCGATTGGCCCTCCTACGGCGGCACCCACGCCGCGTGGCGCTACAGCACGCTCGATCAGATCAATGCATCTAACGTCGCCAAGCTGACGCCGGCGTGGGCGTTCCAGACGGGCGACGCGGAGAACGGTTTGCAAGCGACGCTGATCGTCATCAACGGCGTCATCTATCTCTCAACGTCGAACAACTGGGTGATGGCGTTGGACGGAGCGTCGGGCCAGGTTATTTGGGAATATCGTTACAATCTCCCGCAAGGCAGACGGCTGGGATACGGGAAACAAAATCGCGGCGTGGCGGTTGGGCACGGTCTCGTATTCATGGGGACCGCGGACAATCATCTGGTAGCCATCGATCAGAAGACCGGCGTCGAATCGTGGCGCGTGAATGTCGCGGACTACCGCCAGTGCGGTTGCAACATTACGGCCGCGCCGATCGTCGTGAAGGACTTAGTGGTTACGGGCGGAACGGGCGGCGACTCGGCCCATCGCGGCATGCTGACGGCGTTTCATGCCAAGACGGGGCGGTTGGCGTGGCGGTTCTATGTGACGCCAGGGCCCGGAGAAAAAGGCAATGAGACGTGGCCTGGAGATTCGTGGAAGCTGGGCGGCGGCGCGCCGTGGATGACTGGGTCGTTCGATCCGGCGTTGAACCTGATTTATTGGGGCACGGGCAACGCGTCGTCGGACGTGAACGGCGCCAAGCGGCAGGGCGATAACCTGTACACGGCGTCGATTGTGGCGCTCGATGCCGATACCGGAAAACTCAAGTGGCACTATCAAGTGGTTCCGCACGATGTGTGGGATTTCGACGCGGCCTACGAGATGATTCTGGCCGATGTTTCGATCAAAGGCCGGATGCGCAAGACCGTGATGCTGCCGGCCAAGGGCGGATATGTGTATACGCTCGACCGGGTGACCGGTGAGTTTCTGTCGGCATGGAAATTCGCGAAGAACGTGACGTGGGTTTCGGGCATTACCGAGAACGGGAAATTGGTGGGTAGACGCGAGCCGGAGTTGAACAAGCCGATTACTGTTTGTCCGAGTGTTTCGGGCGCGAAGAGCTGGAATCAGGCGGCTTGGTCGCCTCGGCAGGGCTTGCTCTATGTCCCGGTGCACGAGATGTGCAATGAATTGATTTCGCGCGACGATCCGGCGACCGAAGGGCAGGTTTCGACCGGAGGTACGTGGCGGATCGTATCGCCGGAAGGCGGGAAGGCCGAAGGGTACATCGCGGCATTCGATGCGTCGACTGGTGAGCGGAAGTGGACCAAGCCGGTGGCATCATGGATTCTGGCGTCGATGCTGGCGACGGCCGGCGACCTGGTTTTTTCGGGCGATCCCGAGGGGAATTTCTTCGCGCTGGATGCGCGTACAGGGGCGCGGTTGTGGTCGTTTTCAACTGGCGGCGGGCATCGCGGTTCGGCGGTCACGTATTCGATCAAGGGCCGGCAGTACGTGGCGACGCCTTCAGGTTGGGGGTCGATTGCGGGCGCGGCGCACAGCGCGAGGTGGCCGGATACGCCGAGGCCGCGAGCGGGATCGACGCTGTTTGTTTTTGCGTTGCCGGAGGTGGGGAAATGAGGGCGCTTTGGGTACTTTCGATCGCTGCCTTCGCGCAAGACGGCGCGGCGCTTTACCGGCAAAGTTGCGCGGTGGCTTATTGTCATGGAGCGGACGGAACCGCTGGCCGCGCGCCGGCGCTGGCGGGTATCGCGCTTAGCCCACTGCGGCTCGCGGGCGTAATACGCAGCGGCATTCCGGACAAAGGCATGCCGAAGTTTGAAGGAACGCTGAACGAGGACGCGATCTATGCGATCACCCAGTACATCAAGAGCCTGCCCGCGGTGGCGGGGCCTTCGACCGCGGCGGTCGCCAGGCGTCCGTTGACCGCGCCCGAAAAAGAAGGCCGCGCTGTGTTTTTCGACGCAACCCGAATGGGCTCCTGTGGAGCGTGTCATGAGGCGGACGATTGGGGCTCGCCCGTCGTGAAAATCGAAACGGTTCCCGCCGATCCCGCCGCGCTTCGAGCGTTTCGGTCTACGCGCATAAAGACCTACAAGTCCGGTTCGGAATCGTTCCCCGGTCTCGCCGTTTCCGATGGCGTGGTTTACGATTTGAGTTCGCCGCTGCCCGTGCGCCGGCGGTTGAAGGCCACCAGCACGCCGGCCGAATGGCGGCACGATCTCAGCCGGTACAGCGATACGGAGTTGAGCGCGGCGCTGAGGTTCCTGCGGGCGGTTCAGAAGTAGCGGTTACTTCGGTTCGGTCCACTTGCGGAACAACCGTTCGAAGCCCGTCGTGGGCGTCGGGAAGCCTTCGAGCAGCCACAGGTCGCCGTTGAATTTCTCGGCCCACACGGCGATGCGCTGGCCGTCCGGGCGTACCGCGAGGCCGCGCACCACGCCATCGGTTTGCAGCTTCACGGATCGCGTGATCGCGCCCGTGTTGCGATCGACGAAGAGCACTTGATTGGTGCGCTCGCCTCTGCCAAGAACATGCAGCGTCGCTCCGTCCCCGCTGGCGCTCATCAGGTCGCCTTCGAACGGCTCACCGATTCGAACCGGCTCGCCGCCCGATGCGGGTAGCCGATTCAGACCGTTATCCGTGAAGTACACCGAATCACCGAACCATTGGCAGTAGCCTGCGCCCCTAGCTTGGTTTGTCAGAGCGACACTCGGACCGCCGCCGGACGGTATCTTTGTCCAACCCAAAGCGTCCCGGCCCAAGATCCAATTGCCATCCGGCGACCAGCAGGGTCTTGCTAAAGCCCCACTTCCACCAGCGGCGACGGGGATGCCGCCCGCCGATCGCACCACCCACGTTTTGCCGTCATAGGTATAAGCGATACGTTTGCCGTCGGGAGAAAATACCGGATGGACGACGAATCCCTTGGCCTCCATCCGGCCGATTGGGACAATCGCGCCGGAACTCTGATCGTGCACCACCAATTCCGTTGTAGTCGCCGACACGTACCGCCGGTAGGCGAGATATCGGCCGTCGGGCGACCACGCCGGCGCTTGTTCCATGTAGCGGGAGCCGGCGACGATGACGGACGGCTTTCCATCCGCCAAATACTCGATGATGTCGTTATCAAGGTCGCCTTCGGCAAATACGATTTGCCGGCCATCGGGACTGATATCCGCGCTATGGGCCGTGCGTGTGTGAATGACGCGAGTCTCCGCGGTCTCCGAATCCACCATCGACAGTCCCTTCAACAGGAACCCGCTCAACAGCGCATGCCGGTTATCGGCAAGCCAGGTTCCTCCCAGAGCCGGAGTCTCGGGGAAAACCTCGCGCTGTCGAAGAGAAGGCAAATCGACGATCCGCAATGCGAGCGTCTCCGAAAGCATGAGTTTTTGGCCGTCTCGGGAGAACGATATCCGTTTGGAAAGCCCGGCGGCACGGCCCACGTTTCCAACCTCGCGCGGCTTGGAACCCACTGAGTCGACCACGAACAGCGTGCGGTTGCCATCCTTGACCGTTACAAAGCCGATCCCACTGGTACCCGGTATGTTTGCGACGGCGCTGCCGTTTGCGACATAGGTGGGCTCTCCGCCGGAAACGCTGACTTGCCAGATTTGCCCATCGCGGACAAAGTACACGCGGTTACCGTCGGTCGACCAACTGGGAACTGGGACCGCTCCCGCTGGGGAACCGCCGGCGTTCTCCGCGAGTACGACGGCTTGATCCCCAGCCAGAGTCTTCATCACCAACTGCATCCGGCCGTCCTTGCCGCGTATATAGGCAACGGATTTTCCGTCTGGCGAAAATGCCGGACTCGCCTCGACCGCTTCTTCGCGGGCGAACGGCGTGAGCTTCAACTTCCCACCCCGAATCTCTTCTCTTGGAGCGAAGACGAAGAGAGCCAGACAGGCGGCACACGCCGCCGGCCACAACCAATTCGTCTTCGTCTTAACGACGACCTTCGCAGCCGAACCCGAACTCGGCGCGCTCCGCAACGCAAACGCCAGGTCCTTCATGCTCTGAAACCGCTGCGCCGGATCTTTCTCCAAACACCTCGCAAGAATCGCGTTGTAGGGCGAGTTGGCAATCTCCGGCGGTTCTTCTTTCAGAATCGCCGTCAGCGTCTCCGGCACCGTCGCCTTGTTGAACGCCCGCTGCCCCGAGAGCATTTCGTACAGCAAGACGCCGAAGCTGAAGATATCGGCGCGATAATCGAGCGGCTGGCCCAGAACCTGTTCCGGCGCCATGTAGCCGGCGGTGCCCATCGCCAAGTTCGGATCGGTGTGAAAAGCGGTTTCGGTCTCGTCGGAAGACGCCTTCGGTCGATTCGTCTTAGCCAAACCAAAATCGAGAATCTTCGCCCGCCCATCGCGCGTCAGCATCACGTTATCGGGCTTCAGATCCCGATGCGTAATGCCCTTCTCATGCGCCGCGGCCAGCGCGTTGGCAATCTCAATCGCCGTCTCGACCGGCTTCTTCGCCGGCGTCTGCCGCAGCGTCGCGCCATCAATCAACTCGGTGACGATGAACAGCGTGTCGTCGTCCGAGCCGATATCGTGAATCGCCAGTATGCCCGGATGATTCAACGCCGCAATCGCCCGCGCCTCAGTTTCAAACCGCGCCCGTCGTTCCGGATCGGCCGCCAGTTGCTTGGGCAGAATCTTTACCGCGACATCGCGATTCAACCGCGTGTCCCGCGCTTTGTAGACCTCCCCCATCCCGCCCGCGCCCAATTGCGCGGCGATTTCGTAAGGCCCGAGTCTGTGGCCGGGAAGCAAGGGCACAAGTTTCGTTATTATACAGCTTGACTCACTATCCGTCGCTGCCGTATAGTGCGAAGGTGATCGCCGAGGTCATCAGTCTTTCGGAATACGAATCGCAGGTCTCGAAACTGCTGACCGAGGACGAGCGCAGCGCGATGGAGTATTTTCTAGCCGCCGCACCAGAAGGCCACCCGGTCATCGCGGGAACGGGCGGGTTTCGGAAAGCACGATGGGCGCTCGCCGGTAAAGGCAAGAGCGGCGGCGCCCGCGTGATCTACTTCTACATCTCTCCACCCGGGCAGTTGTTCCTGGCGGCGATCTACGCGAAGTCGAAACAAGCCAACCTGTCGCCAGCCGATCGGAATGTGCTGGCGGCGTTGGCAGCTGAAATTAAGAAGGCGGTGAAGCAATGGCAGCCAAACGAACCTCATTAGGATTGACGCTTGAGAAAGGCGCACGGGAAATACTCGCGCATCTAAAGGGCGAAGCACGCCTCCCGGTACGCCGGGTTGTGTTACCCGACGAAGTCGATGTGCGTCGCATTCGCACCGACGCAGGCATGTCGCAGGCGGAGTTCGCCCGCGCGTTCTGCATCAATCCCCGGACGCTGCAGGAGTGGGAACAAGGGCGTCGCAAGCCGGATGCGACGACGCGTGCTTACCTGGCCGTGATTGCGAAGAACCGTAAGGCGGTGCTAGAGGCGCTGGTTTCTTAGTCTTCTCTCCACTTGCGGAAGAGGCGTTCGAGGCCGGTGGTGGGTTGGGGGAAGCCTTCGAGGAGATAGAGGTCGAAATTGACGTTGCGGGAGACCGCGGCTATCCCTCTGTCCGCGGGATTCACAGCCATCCCTCCACTGATCCCCGGTAGATCAAGTTCGACCTCGCGAAGAATCTTGCCGTCTTCAAGAGAGACCTCCAGCATCCGCTGTCCCTCCGACGGATGGGTTTGCAAATATGCGGTCTTTCCGCCTTCGCCGGCGGCGTAAAGAGCCGGAGAACCCGGAATCGTACCGATCTCTCGCGGAGTACCGCCATGAAGCGGAATGCGAATCAGAGTCGAGTTCTTCAGTCCGAAAATCGAATCACCAACCCAAATCATTCCCCGATTCGAGGTGGCGATCGAGAATTTCTCCGGCGATCCTCCGCCGTGCGCGGGAAGCTTCGATAAACCATCCTGGCTGGCAATTGCGATCAAGGATCCGTTTGTGCCGATCCCGACGAT
>VFZQ01000034.1 GCA_016871135.1 Acidobacteriota bacterium
AGCAGAGCTCGCTTCCGTCTCTTCGACTACTGCGATTCTGCTAAAACTGAAACTAGCTGTCCACTGCTTTTTTGCATGGGCCGCCAACTGTGTCTAAACTTTTGTCTCACGGTTGGGGACAAGCTCAACGTCACGCCACCGGCGGCGGTCAGCAGTACGGCTGCGATGCCAATGCGGCGGATGAGTCTCTTCTTGGCGGCGCCTTCGCGCGGTACGTCCATGGTGATACCTGCCCCTTTATTGGCAACTGGCGGGCCACTCCCGGAGCGGCGCGAAGTTGCTTTCGCTTCTTTACTTTAGCGTAGATGGTGCAGCGCCGCGACTGGTTGCCGGATGTCCGGTCCTGGGACGCGCTGGCCAGAATCGGACCGCTTAGCGTGGCAAGAACGACTTGGCGCGCGCTCCGGCGCGATCGGCGTCCTTGCCGCGGCGCTGTGCGCGCAACAGTGACGCATAGGCTTCGTAAAGGCTGCCAATCGTGGCCTGTTGGTCGGAGGGAAGTTTGGCCGCGAATTCGGCTGCGGCATTCAGAGAGCGCTCGCCGGCTTCCAAGCGCCGTTGGGCGAACTGCACGTAGGCCAGTTCTGTGAGAACGTGTCCGTGTTGAGGACTGCCGACTAGGCCCGCGCGTTCAATTGCGGCGAGTTCGCTCCCCAGAACGTTCTCGGATTCGGTAAACCGTCGCTGCGTGTGAAGCGCCTGCGCGAGATGGTGGGCGGCCTCGATGGCCGGAAGCGATTCGGGCCCCAGGGCCGCTTCGCGCGCTTTCAGGGCGTGGCGGAAGAACGCCTCCGCTCCGGCGGTTTTGCCTTGTCGAAGAAACAGCACCCCAAGGTTGTCTGTAGCGGCAGCGGTCTGGAGGTGGTTAGGACCCAATTTCGATTCGAAAATCGATAGTGCGCGGCGAAAGCGCGGTTCGGCTGCGGCGAAGTTGTCGGAGGCGAGCAAGAGTTCGCCGATGTTGTTGATTGCCGCGGCGAAAGAGGGATGCTCGGGTCCGAGGGACTCTTCCCACAAGGTTGCGGCGCGTTCGAGACTGGCGCGTGCTTCGGTCATCTGTCCGCGCCGGCGCTGCAGCGTCCCCAGGTTGTTGATCGCGCCAGCCAGCGCCGGGCGATCAAGAGGCGCGCTGTTCTGTCGGATCGCGATCGCTTGAAGGTAGTGCTTCTGAGCGTCATCGAGCAGTCCGAGATCCTGCAGAACGGCGGCGAGATTGTTCAATGTGTTGGCGACTTCGGGGGCAGAGTTGCCGAGTGCGCGACGCTTGATTTCCAGCCCCTTCTCGAAGGCGGCGCGAGCGGCGATGAATTTGCCCTGCATCCGTTGCACCTCACCGATGTTGGAGATCGTGTTCGCCATCTGCACTTCCGAGTCGCGGGACGCGGCGGAGCGAACCGCCAATGAATCGTTGTAGGTCTTCTCCGCGTCGGCATAGCGCCCCATCTGACGGTAGACCTCGCCGAGGTTGTTCAGGCTCGCCGCGCGCTGTGGGCTGTTCTCGCCCGCCGAATTTACCCAGTAGACGGCCGCCTCGCGAAATGCCTTTTCGGCGTCGGCGAATCGCCCCGAAGCCGTGAGCATGGCACCGTGATTATTGCGGACTTTAGCTTTAAGCAGCAGCGGGAAGTCGAACTCCTGGGCGGCTTTGGTGAGGTGCGTGTAGAGGGTCTGCGCCTCTTCGAATTTTTGCTCGCGGGCCAGCTGCGCGGCCTTGGCGAGGTGCATCTCCCAGTCTTCGGTGCGCCGCAGTTCGTGGAGTTCGATGGCTAAGCCTTCGAAGGCGATAAGAACGAAAATGACAGCGGCGCGCATGGCTCGACTCCTTGTTCGCCTATACGGGCGAGCCTCCGATTCGTTCGCCGATTGGGGTGAGTAACGCGAGACGGTGGCGAGGCGGTTTGGCGGAGTGGTAGTTTCGCGGCGCTGTATACTGATAACCTCCTCCATGGCTGTTTACCAAGCTGAACCGTTCTACCTGCCGGAGACCGACGCCCTTCGCTTCCTGCCAGAGTGCCCTCGGGTGCTGCGGTCCCGCCTTGGCACCCTGGGCTGGGTGGCGATCCAGGAGTCGGCGGAGTCGGACCGCGGTTCCCTCAACCTGCTGAATCTGCGGACGCTTGCGAATGACTCCCACCCGCTTCCGGGCCGGCCAGGTTTCTTTGCCGAAACCGATCGCGAGGACGTCGTCGTCATCGGCTTGGAGCGAAGTCTGGTCCTTTACGACATCCGCCAGAGGCGTATCGCCTCTGAACCGTTTGTAGTAACGGAAGATGAGCGCGTCATTATTAACGACGGACTTTCCGTTGAAGGCGGACTGCTCTTTGGTACGAAACACACGACATTCAAAGAGCGAATCGCGTGCATGTATTTTTTCGAAACCGCCTTGGGGCGCGTCCACACATTGCACGCGGCGCAGATCTGCGCGAACGGTAAGTTCTTGCATAACGGCGGCTTGGTGGATATCGATTCGTTCAACAAGACTTTGGATTACTATCCGGTGGACATGCGCGCGCACCGGTTGGGCGAACGACGAATTATCGCGGACTTTCGGGAAACGCCGCTATTCCCGGATGGGCTGCGCCCGGCGCCGGGTCTTGGATCGGTCGTGGTGGCGTTTTACAATCCGGAGGCCGCCTCGGAGGGCGTGGCTCGGGAGTTTGCTATCGGCGATGGGGCGGTACGGAACGAGTGGAAGCTGGCGGGGTCGCCCCGGGTCACTTGCCCGGAGGTATTGCGGCTCGATGGGCGAGTGCGGGTGCTGTTTACAACCGCTGTGGAGGGTATGAATCCGTTGATGCCGAATGCGGGCGCTATGTATATTGGCGACTGTCCGTACGCGGAGGTTCCTCCGGCACCGCCATTATTCGAAGCGTCAGCGCTGGATTAAGCGAGCGCCGCGGCGATGAGGCGGGATTCTCGGACGGCGGCAGGCTGCCAGGACCCTGTAGATTCGGCCTGCTCAACCCCCTTGGCGGTGATAGTGAACTGGCCGTTGTCGGATCGGGCGATCCAACCCTGTTCGCGGAGATACCAAAGTGGAAATTCGAGGTGTTCGCGGGGGACGGCGAGCAACTGTTCCATCTCGCTGAGCGATACAGCGGCCTTATCGGGCTGGCGCAGGCGCTTGGTATAGAGCAACGCCAGGACGCCCTTGCGCTTCCGCTGTTCGTTTTCGAGACCGGGGGTTGCCGTTTCGGCGTCGAAGATTCGGTACTGTTTGGAAAGCTGTGTGGTGCGAACGACATCGAAGGCGGCGCGTTTTTCCGGATCGGAGAGGACCTGGAAGGCGCGGAGCAGTCGCTTGAATGCCTCGTCGTTGCCGGACTCCGGGTTGTCGGGATGGAGGCGCTGCGCCAGAATTCGATAGATCTTGTGGATAGTGTCGAAGCTCGCCGAAGGATGGACCTCAAGGATTTCGTAATGATCCTCGAAGGCTTGCGTGGACGCAAGTCTGCCATCTACCTGGTCGAGCGCGATCCCGGCATGGAACTCGCCCTGGCCGACCATCGCGCACCATGCGACCAGTCCTTTCGGGCGGATGTTCGTTGCGGAGTCGATTCCGCCACCTTCAATCAACACGGATTGCCCCGCGCGGAGGAGTTCCGCCACGCGTACGGCGAAGCCGCCGTCATTGATGTTTATTACTTCGGCGGGGATCTTCTGCCAACTGCCGTCGAAGCGCTCAAACCAGAGCTTTGCGGCGATCGGCGGGATTTTGCGGTCGCGCCGTTTGTTCCGTCTTTCCGCTGTCCTCGTGGAGGTGGACACGACCATCTATCGGCGAACGCGAAACAAACCTTTAGTAGGCAGGTTCAAGTTGGAGCCGGCGTGGCGCGGCCGAATCGGGATCCCAGGCGCGGGAGATTTCGGCCTGTTCAACGCCTTTGCAGGAGATCGAGTACCGGCCGTTATCGGTCATCTTCGCCCAACCTTGTTCCTTGAGGAACCAGATCGTGAAAGTCAGGTGCTCCCGAGGCGTACCAAGCAGCGCCTCGATTTCAGCGATATTCATGCCGGGGTGATCGGGTTCGCGGAGGCGTTTGATGTAGAGGGCTTTCAAAAGCGCGCGCCGCTTGACTTGTTCGTGTTCGACACTAGGCGCGGCGGAGTTCTGGTCGAACACCTTCCACTGCAGGCCCTGTTTGCGAACTCGGTCGCTGTCGAACGAAGCGCGGCGCTCGGGGTCGGAGAGAATGCGATAGGCGTCCGCAAGCCGCCGGAATAGATCGGCATTGCCGGTTTCGGCGTTGTCTGGGTGTAGGCGTTGTGCCAGCATCCTGTACACGCGATGAACCGTATCGGGAGTGGCATTGGGATTCAGTTCCATCACTTCGTAATGGTCAATCCAACCATCCGCGGTATTGTCGGCTGGGCAACTTATGTCATCCAGCGCAATTCCGGCGCGAAATCGGCCGTCAACCGTCGGACGGCACCAACAGACGGTTCCTTTCGGACGCGCGCCAGAGGGGGTTTGAAATCCCGCACCTTCAAGCATGACGTTTTGGCCGGCGTCGAGCTGTCTTGCGAGCAGCACACCCACTCCGGATTCTGAACGGTCGCCAATATCGGCCAGGATTTGGATCCAGGCGCCGTCCGGAGTCTCGAACCAAAGTGTAAACGCTCCCGAGGCGGCTGCGCGCTTGCGGGGATTGGTACGTCGTTCATTCGCCACACCGATCTCATCGGCGAGTGATAATTTTCCTTTACTGTGATCGTTTTTCTGTTAATTATCGCAGTTGGATTGTCCGGTTGCGCGCGTCTTGATAACGCTATCGTCCATTTTTTGTTATGTTTAAAGATTGTAGTCAATTTCCGATGTTTTTGTTGACAAACCGAATAATAGTGGTATTATTTAAAGTGGAATTTGGGAATGCGGCAAGATATTCACAAAAGGACCGCCACCCGGAGAATCACCATGGAATGGACTCGTTCAGAAACACTTGCTTTAGCTAATATGAGCTGCTCGACCCGTCACGGTCTGGGCTTGCGACCGGCGCGCGGCGCCTCCGAAGAACCTTGTGCTTGCGCCCTGCGCAGAGTCTTTCGAATCTGCCTCAATCGTTTTCGCACCGCGGTGGAACGCGAGAAACACCTCTCTCAGTGCACGCTGAGCTACACGGGCGGAAAGGCCCACAGCTTCAGTTGGGGCCGGAAGGAAGAAGAGTACATCGCAGACTTCATGTTGATGGTGCAGCGCCTGCTGACCGAAGAAGAGTTTAAGATCTTTCGCTACCGGTATCTGATGGGCGCGGATTTCAAGCTGTGCGTACAGCGTCTAAAGATCGAGCGTGGCGATCTCTTTCACGCGCTCTACCGCATCGAGAGCCGGTTGGGCCGGGCTTTTCGAGAGATGGAGCCCTACGGTCTGTTCCCGATTGAGCAGTATTTCTACGGGCAGATGAAAGGATCGAGCCCGGTGACGCCCCCGCCAGATGGCCCTCGGCCGCTGGTTCCACCCATGGCAGGGAGGCGGATTTACACCCACCGGCAACTGCTGGAAGAGTTGGATTTGTTGGCTGCATGAGTTGGCTCCTTTCCGCGGGAGGAACGGAACTCCTCCCGCTCTTTTTCCGTCAGCGCCGCTTACGGAAAAAAGCTTGCAGCAACGACGTGCACTCGGCAGCTAGGATGCCCTCCTCGATTTCGATGCGGTGATTCAGCAAGTCGGAGTCGGCGATAGAGAACTTGGACCGGACGCCGCCAAACCGAAGGTCGCGGGCACCGAAGACAAGACGCTTGACGCGGGCATTCACCAGAGCGCCGGCGCACATAACGCAGGGCTCAAGCGTGACATAAACCGTGGCCTCTTCGAGGCGGTAGTTGCCGCCGGCCGCCGCGGCGGTTCGCAGCAGCAACATTTCGGCGTGGGCGGTTGGATCGGCTAGGGCGATCGGCCGGTTGTGCGCTCGAGCGGCGATCTCCCCTCGGCACACCAAGACAGCGCCGACGGGGACTTCACCGGCGGACTCGGCCAAACGGGCCTCGGCGAGCGCTTCGCGCATGGCGTCGGAATCGGTCAAATGCGTTGCCCTTCATGATACTTTATGTACGAGAGGCGCAATGTCGAAACCGTTGTTGTTGCTGGCGGGCTTCGCTCTTTCGGTGTCCGCGCAGACTTCCGAAAAAGCCGAGTTCTTTGAGAAGAATATCCGTCCAATGCTGGCCACCAAATGCCAGATGTGTCATAACGCGAAGGCGAAGACGTCGGGACTAGACATGTCGACCGGCGATGCGTTCATGGCGGGCGGGGCGAGCGGGTCGCTGGTGAACGTTGAAACGCCGGAGCAGAGCCTGCTCCTGCGCGTGCTGGCGTACGACGGCGCGCTGAAGATGCCGCCTACGGGGAAATTGAAAGACGACGAAATCGGCAAGGTCCGCGAGTGGATCAAGATGGGCGCGCCGTGGCCGGGAGCGGGGCCGCGGCCGGCAAATGCGGCGGCGAATCCGAGCGGGACGCGGAAGCACGGGTCGACTTTCACGGATAGCGAATGGAAGTTCTGGGCGTTTCAGCCGGTGGCCAAACCGGCGGCAGCGAAGTCGATCGATGCGTATTTGCGCGAAGCGCTGGCTGCGAAGAATTTGAAGCCTGCGGCGCGTGCCGATAAGGCCACGCTGCTGCGCCGCATAACCTATGATCTGCATGGACTCCCTCCTTCCGAGAGAGAACTGGCGGAGTTTATGGCGGACAGTTCGAAGGACGCATATGCGAGAGTCGTCGAGCGGCTGCTGGCGAGCCCGCGCTATGGCGAAAAGTGGGGGCGTCATTGGTTGGATGTGGCGCGCTATGCCGATTCAACGGGCAACGACGAGGATCATCGCTATCCGTATGCGTGGCGCTACCGCGACTACGTAATCGATGCGTTCAATCACGACCTTCCGTTCAATCAATTTGTCCGCGAGCAGGTAGCGGGCGATTTGATGCCGGCCGCGCCAGGCGAACCGGTGAACCGGCGAGGGATTGTCGCGACGGGATTTCTAACTCTCGGCGCGAAGGCGATCGCGCAGCAGGATAAGAAGAAGATGCTGTTCGATGTCTACGACGAACAGATCGATGTGCTGTCGAAGACGTTTCTCGGTGTGACGCTCGCGTGCGCGCGGTGCCACGATCACAAGTTTGATCCGCTGACGCAAAAAGACTACTACGGCATGATGGGGATCTTCGCGTCGACGAAGCAGTTCCGCGATTCCGAATCGCACGTGGCGAAGCTGCTGTTTACGCCGCTGGTTTCGAAGGCGGAGTACGAGAAATACGAAACGGCGCAAAACGTTGTGGCGAACAAGGGCATCGATATCGAAATCGTCATCGACCGCGAACGCCAAACGGCGCAGGAGAAGTGGATCGAACGGCTCGGCGATTACATGCTGGCCGCGCGAGCGGTGCGCGCGAAGAAAGACTACAACAAAACGCTTGGGCTGAACGAGCGCGTCATCGAAAAATGGGTGGCGCATTTCAACGAGACCGAAGTACCGCGTCCGTGGCTCGACGCCTTTCACAAGGGCGATAACGACGCGGCGGTGATCGCGAAGTTCCAGGAGTCGGCCAAGGCGAATCTGGCCGCGTGGGCAAAGAAGATGAGCGCTTATCGCGTGCGCGAGCGGAAACAGCTCGAAGAGAAGAACATGCTGTCGGAGATGCCGAAGCTGATCGATGAGAAGGACGGGTTCTTCCGCGATGTGTTCGCCGATGCCGGGCCGTTCGGGATCGCGTCGCGGGCGATCGACAATTTCGCTTCCGAGACGGGCAAGAAGGAACTGGCGGCGCTGCGCGCGGAGCAGAAAAAGATAAAGGACGCGCTGCCGCCGGAGCCGGACATGGCATGCGGGATCGAGGAATCGACGCCCTTCAATGCAAAGGTTTTTGTGCGCGGCGATTACAACGCGCTCGGCGAGGATGCTCCCAAGTCGTTCCCGCTGGTTGTTGCTGGGAAAGATCGGGCGATCATCACGCAAGGAGGCGGGCGGCGCGAACTGGCCAACTGGCTGGCGAGCGATACAAATCCGATGACGGCGCGGGTAATCGTGAACCGCGTTTGGAATTGGCATTTCGGCGAAGGGATTGTGCGGACGCCCGATAATTTCGGACGCATGGGTGAGCGCCCGACGCATCCAGAGCTGCTCGATGCGCTAGCGTCGCAGTTTGTGCGCGACGGCTGGAGCATCAAGAAGCTGCACCGGCGGATTCTGCTATCGGACGCCTATCAAATGAGCAGCGCGCCAAGCGCGGAAGCGGCCAAGGCGGATCCGGAAAACCGGCTATTTTCGCGGTTCCCAAGGCGGCGCTTGCTGGTCGAAGAGATGCGCGACGGCATGCTGGCGATCAGCGGCAAGATCGATATGACGATGGGCGGCACGATGCAGAAGGGCTTCGGCACCGATGGCGAAAACTCCAATGGCCGCATGTCGATTAGTCCGGAGGAGCAGACGCGGCGGTCGGTGTATCTGCCACTGCGGCGCGCGAATTTGCCCGCTCTGTTGAACCTGTTCGATTTCGGCGATGCGACGACGGCCAACGGCAAGCGGATCGTGACGAACGTCGCGCCGCAGGCGTTGTTCCTGATGAATTCGAAGTTTGTCGCCGAGCAGGCCGAAGCGGTGGCCAAAGACGCGGCCGGGTTGCCGCTGAAAGACCGCGCGGAGCGATTGTACCTAAAGATTCTGAATCGATCGGCGCGGCCCGCGGAGATCGATAACGCGATGAGCTACACCGCGGCGTTCCAGAAACAATTCCCCAAGATGCAAGAGTCCGACGCGTGGCAGAGCCTGGCGCGGATTTTGTTTGCGTCGAACGAGTTCATCTATGTCGACTAACAACGATCCGATTCGCGAAATTTTTGCGCGGCGCGTGCGGCCCGTGTCGCGGCGTGGCGTGCTACGGAGCGCGGCGTGCGGGCTGGGTACGATCGGCCTGGCGAATTTGCTGGCGCAGTCGAGCCCCCTATCGGTGAAAAACCCGCACTACGCGCCGCGCGCCAAACGGGTGATCTTCTTGTTCATGCACGGCGGACCGTCGTCGATCGACACCTTCGATCCGAAGGAGCGGTTGGTGCGCGATCACGGCAAACCGCTGCCGATCAAGCGGCCGCTCGCGTTCGCCGATCAAGAGGCGGGCCCGCTGATGAAGTCGCCATGGGCGTTTAAGAACGGTGGCAAGAGCGGGATCCCGGTCAGCGATCTCTTTCCGCATGTGCGCGAGATGGTGGACGAGTTGTGCGTGATCCGGTCGTTGGTGGGCGAGGGCGTCGATCACGGCGCGGCGTTGCTGCAGACGTTCACGGGGTCATCGACGTTCGTGCGGCCGTCGATGGGCGCGTGGTCGGTGTATGGCCTGGGCACGGAGAATCAGGACCTGCCGGGCTACATCACAATCAAGCCGACGCTGTCGCATGGCGGCGCGAAGAATTTCGGCGCGGCGTTTTTGCCGGGCGCGTTTCAGGGCACGCCGATCGGCCACAGCGGCATGAAGGTCGATGAGATCAAGAACGAGCCGATTCAGTATTTGCTCAACAAGGGCCTGACGCCGGAGCAGCAGCGGTTCGAGCTCGATATGATCCAGAACATCAACCGCAAGCATCAGGAGATGCGGACGGTGGATGCGAATTTGGAAGCGCGAATTCAGGCGTTCGAACTGGCGTTCCGAATGCAGACGCAGGCGCCCGAGATTTTCGCCGTCGATAAGGAATCGGACGCGACGAAGAAGTTGTACGGCATCGACGACCCGACGACCGCGGACTTCGGCTGGCAATGTTTACTCGCGCGGCGGTTGTGCGAAAAGGGCGTGCGGTTTGTGCAGTGCACGCATAGCTACAAGTGGGATCAGCACGGGGACTTGTTCGCGAAGCACACGTCGAACGCGGCGGAGGTGGATAAGCCCATCGCGGGGTTGTTGAAGGATTTGAAGTCGCGCGGGTTGTTGAAGGATACGCTGGTGATTTGGGCCGGCGAGTTCGGCCGCACCCCCGTGAGCGAAAGCGGCAACGGGCGCGATCATAATCCGTACGGCTATACGGTATGGATGGCCGGCGGCGGCGTGAAGCCTGGGTTTGTGTATGGGTCGACCGACGAGATCGGCTATCACGCCGAGGAGAACCGCATGCACATTCACGACTGGCACGCGACGATCCTGCATTTGCTGGGCTTGCAGCATGACCGGTTGACGTTTAAGTACTCGGGGCGCGACTTCCGGTTGACCGATATCGCCGGCTCGATTCACGAGAAGATTTTGGTGTAATTTGCCGCCGCTTAAGTAGGCCATGGCAAGTCTTGCCGTACCGTGGCGAAAATGGTAGCGTCAAAGCAGAGTCGAACAAACGCCATGCAAACGATGAATATTTCCCTGCCGGAACCGCTGAAGGAGTTTGTCGCCGATCAAGTCGGCTCTGGGCGCTACACCAGTGAACAGGAGTACGTGCGCGAATTGATTCGCCGGGATCAGGTTCGCTGGGCCGAGGAGCATGTCGAGGCGCTGATAAAAGAAGGGCTGGAGAGTAGCGAACCGAGCGACTTTACCGCTGATGATTGGAAGAGAATCCGGGCGGAAGGCATGCGCCAGTATTTGGCGAAACAGAGCGGGACCGATTCATAGGTGCTACGGATACAGAAGCGTGAGTCCGCGCTGCGCGACCTCACTGCAATATGGCTCTGGTATGCAGAGCAGGGTGGACCTGAAATCGCCGACCGTTTTTACGCGGCCGTCGATCAAACTTTGGAGATGATCGCAAAGTCGCCCGACGTCGGCGTGCGGCTGAAGCGGCGGAGGAAAGCGGACGCCGGGTTGCGAAAGATTGCAGTCGGTGGCGGCTTCGGAAAGATACTACTGGTATACCTCCACGCCGATTGCAGAGTCGAACTGATCCGGGTGTTGCACGGCAGCCGCGATCTGGAGGCGCTTGGCGCGCTCGAACGCGGATCTGGAGAATGAGCAGATGAAGGAACGCTTCCCGGTTCTCGCGTGGCTCTTTCTGGGTTACTTGATCGCGGTCATTCTCTTCGGCGCGTGGGTGCGGATTGCGGGCGCGGGCGCGGGGTGCGGCAATCACTGGCCGCTGTGCAACGGCGAGGCGATTCCGCCGGCGCCCGAGACGAAAACAATCATCGAATACACGCACCGGATCACCAGCGCGTTGTGCGGCTTGTTCGGCATCGCGATGATCTGGCTCGCGCCGACGCGGCATCGGCGAATGGCCATCGCGGCGTTTGTCTTCATCCTGATCGAAGGCTTCGTCGGCGCGGTGCTGGTGAAGAAAGAACTGGTCGTCAACGATGCGAGTTTGAGCCGGGCGATTGTAATCGCACTGCATCTGACCAACACGTTGCTACTGACGGCAAGCGCGGCGGCAATGACGGTCGAGGAGCGCCACGCCAGTAAAGGACGCGCGGTATTAAAAGCCGCGTTGATCGTCATCGTCATCGTCAGCGCGACGGGCGCGGTGACAGCGCTCGGCGATACGATCTTCCCGAAGCAGGCGGCGCTGGATGGGTCGCTGTGGGCGCAGATTCGCGACGATGCGACATCGAGCCAACACTTTCTGATTCGACTGCGGGCGGTGCATCCCGTGCTCGCGGTTCTGGGCGCGGCCTTCCTGATCGGCGGCCTGAGCGCGCTGCGTCGGCGTGAAAAGTGGCTCTCGCACTGGCCGATCTCACTGGCCGGGACGCAGGTACTGATCGGCGTGGCGAATATCGCGCTGGCGGCGCCGGGCTGGATGCAGATAGTGCATCTTCTCGTGGCGCAGGCGCTTTGGGTGGCGTGTGTAAGGGCCTCTATCGCGTCCTCTCCACACTAGCCGGCGAGAACGGGGGCGAACCCGGCGCCGCTGGTGTATCATTCTCCGAGAGCGTTTACGAAGAAAGAACTGGTATGAAACGAATCACCCTCGGCTTTATTCTGATCACTGTCGCCGCGTTCGCCGCCGACAAGAAAATTCTAATCCTGCACACCGACCGCCAAAGCTGGGTCTCCAACGACGCCGCGCTGGCCAAATATCGCGCCGCCGCCGGATCGGGCGCCGACATCGTCGTGGCGCGCAGCGCCGCGGAGTTCGCGCGCGAAGTGCCCAATGCCGACGCCATCATCGGCGGCGTCGGCAAGGACTTGTATCCGCAGGCAAAAAAGCTGAAGTGGGTGCAGACAATCAGCGCCGGCGTGGAGCAGTATTCGTTTTGGCCCGAGTTTGTGAATAGCGGCGTGACGCTAACCAACTGCAAGGTGGTACAGGGACCGACAATCGCCGACCACGCATTTGCCATGCTGCTGGCATTGACTCGCGGACTGAACTATTACATTCCCAACCGCGTGAAGAAGGAGTGGGGCGGCCGCGGAGAGGGGCCCACGGCGACCACCGAACTGCCGGGCATGACCGCGGTGATCATCGGCGCCGGCGGCATCGGCACGCAGATCGCCCAGCGGGCGCACGGGTTCAGCATGAAGGTCATCGGAGTGGATCCCGAGCCCATCCCCGTATCGAATTACTTTTCCCAGATTGTGCCGCCGGACAAATTGAACGAGGTGCTCCCGCTGGCCGACGTCGTGTTCGTCTCGGCCCCGCTCACTCCCAAGAGCGAGCACATGATCGCCGGCCCGCAGTTCGACGCCATGAAGAAGGGCGCCTACTTTGTCGCGGTCTCGCGAGGGAGGCTCTATGACAAAGGAGCGCTCGTCAAGGCCCTCGATTCGAAGAAGATCGCCGGTGCGGGCCTCGACGTCACCGACCCCGAGCCGCTGCCGCCCGGCGATTCGCTGTGGAATTTTGACAACGTGGTGATCACCCCCCACATCGCCTCTGTGGCGGAAGGTTCCAACCAGCGTCGCATCGGCGTCATCAGCGAAAACATCCGGCGCTTCGCCAAGGGTGAGCCGCTGATCAACGTCGTGAATAAGGCGAAGGGATATTAAATTCCGCAACCCCATGGATACCCGCGGATCATTTCGGATTTGTTTCGGCGCTTTGGCGGCGTTCTCTCTGTTTGCACAACAGCCGGATATGGCCGCGCTGCGTGCCGAGTTCGCCCCTACCGGAAAACTGCGCGCGGCAATCAACCACGGGAATCCGGTTCTAGCCTCGCGCGACGCGAAAACGGGCGAGTTGCGCGGCGTGACGGTCGACTTGTCGCGCGAGTTGGGACGCCGGCTTGGTCTGCCCGTTGATCTGGTCCCGTTCGATGCGGCGGGCAAGGTCAGCGCGGCCGCGAAGGAAGGAGTCTGGGACGTCGCCTACCTGGCTATCGATCTCGAACGCGCCCAGGAGATCGACTACACCGCGCCCTACGTTGAATTAGAGGGGACGTATTTGGTTCTGGCCGGCTCGAAGCTCCGGAACGTGGAAGATGCGGATCGCGCGGGAGTGCGGATTGCGGCCAGCCCGAGGAGCGCGTATGACCTGTTCTTGAGCCGCAATCTCAAGCAGGCGCGAATTCTTCGCCCAACCACGACCGCCGAATCGCTCGAGTTGCTGTCCAAGGGTGAACTGGATGCCGTGGCGGGAGTCAGAACCGCATTGGTTTCGGCTGCAAAGTCCATCCCCGGCTCGCGCGTGATGCCAGGCCGATTCATGACGATTCCCCAGGCAGCCGGACTTCCAAAGGGTAGGCCGCAAGCCCTCCGCTTCCTCCGGGAATATATCGAAGATGCCAAGAGGTCCGGCTTTGTCGCAGCCGCGCTGAAGCGCCACGGACTGACAGCGTACGATGCGATCGTTCCCGCGCGATAAACTCACCAATACCTATGGGTGCGGAAAAGAAGATCTTCGAGTACACCAAGAAGCTCCACATGTACTCCGGACTGCTAACGTTCTCGGCGTTCCTGGTATGGGGCGTCACCGGAGTTGAGGCCATGTTCCTCCCGGCCGCCGGCGAATACCGTCCGCCGCCGGTAACCGGCACCCAGGAGATCGCCTACCAGGCGCCGGGCGACCTCGATGACGACAAACTCTGCCGAGCCATCTACGCCGCCGTGAAAATCCCGCTCGCCGCCGGCCGTTACAATGTCCACCGCGACGAGCACTCTCACCTCGCATTCAACGTCTTCACCATCAACGGCGGCCGCGAAGTCACATTTCTGGAAGAAAGAGGCGTCGTCCGCGTCGATCACCGCCGCAACTCCACCCTCAGCTACCTCTCCTCCATGCACACCGCCCATTCCGGCCGCCATCAGTTGACGGTGATGGCCAGCCTCTGGGGCTACTTCAACGAGTTCTCCACCTGGGCGTTTCTCTTCATGACCTTTTCCGGCCTGTACCTGTGGATCGCCACACGTCCCGGCCTGCGCTGGGCCCAACTGGCGCTGGCCGCCACGGTTGTGGTCACAGCGGCCCTCTGGTTCGCAATCCGGTGAAACTATGTTCCGATTAATGCGCAATATCCACCTCGGCCTCGGGCTGGGATTCTTCCTGATGGCTCTGATTTTCGCGGTCAGTTCGCTGACGGCGATCTACCGCCAACGTCTCGGCCAGACGAAACCGGAGATCACGGAGAAAGCCGTCCAACTCCCAACCGCTGCCCTGGCGACGCCCCGAGCCGCCGCGATGGAGCTCATGACCGCGCACGGCCTCCGGGGCGATCTCCGCGAGATCAAGGAAAAGAGCGGAACCGTCACGTTCCGCATCGTCAGGCCCGGTGAAGTCGCCGAGGTCGCCTATCCCGCGGCCACCGGCGAGGCGAAGATCACCATCCGCCGCCAGACCGCGCTGAACACCCTGATGGCACTCCACACCAACCACGGTGTCTGGCACGAATACATGCCGGCCAACCTCTGGGCCGTCCTGGCCTTCTGCACCTCCGCCGGCCTGATCCTTCTCGGCGCGTCCGGTATCTACCTATGGTTCAAGCATTATGACGAGCGCCGGATTGGCTCGGCCTTGCTCACGTCCAGTGTCGTCTTCGGGCTCGTCGCGCTCTACCTGACCCGGCTGGAACAATAGCGCCGGCCCCCGTGCAACGCACCAACTCGCCGTGAGTCCTGAAAGACATCGCGGAATTGGCAAAGCACAGGCGACTTCGCCGCCGCGGCCCATAATACGTTGATCGCGCAAAGACGAACCCCGCATTCGGTCACCGTCAGGCGCCGGATGCGGGGTAAACGGCGTGGCTCATGGCTCGAGTTTATCTCCAAGCGTATGCGCGAGGTGGACAACCGCCGTGCCAAAATTACTTGACGGTAAACGGCACCGATGCCGTCATGTTCTCCCACGCGACAGTGAGCTTACCATGCGTTGCGTCAACCGGCGCAAGCGTGATCTTCAGCGTTTCCACCGGAGTTGCCGATTTTCCCATCGTGAAGGCGGTACGGCCAAATTCGGTGGCCGCGTCGTTGGTGGAATCACCTTTCGCGTTGAGCACGCCCCAGATCGGACGGTTCCGCTTCGCGTCGTTCAACTGCTTATTGACGATCAGCTTCCATTCTCCTTTGCCCAGTTCGGCGTAGAGTGTGTAGTCGCCCTTGGGAACCGCCAGGCCCCCGATCTCCAGATCGGCGTCCGTGTGAAGAACCGTGGCATAGTCGGCGCCCATCCGCCAGATGGTCCCGTCGGCCTGCAACGCGCCGGGCCCGAAAACCTTGCGCTTCTCGTTAGTCTTGGGATCGCGAATCTGCGACATCCGCAGATCT
>VFZQ01000035.1 GCA_016871135.1 Acidobacteriota bacterium
AAAACACGCGCGTGCTTTCTGCCGCGCGGCATAGACGTAATTCTCCGCGTCGGCGCGCGTGGTGAGATCCGCCTTGGCGCGCAGCCCGCGTCGTTCGGCCTCGCGGACCTGCGTGACGAACCACTCCTGCACCATGCGCGGGAAGCGGTGTAGCGGCTGAGTCTGCGCCAGGGCGGAAGCGGCGGGAAGCGTGAGCAAAGCGCGGCGAGTGTAGGGCACGAATCGATTATGTACATAATATTGCGATGGTCAAAGTCGAGGCCCGATTGGACCGGTCTTACTTCGTGCGCGTCGGTGTCGTCGGAGGGATGTTTCTATTCTTTGGACTTATCATCGCGAGCTTTGGGATTAAGCATCACAGCCTGCTTGCGGTTGCGTTCGCGGTGGTGATTAATTTGATCTGCGCTGGGCTATTCTGGCGCGAGTACCGGCTCGGGCCGAGCGTGCTCGATCACGATGGAGTTACCCGGCGCGACGGTGCTCGGTTCTCGTGGACGGAGTTGATCGCGATCGTCGATATTACGCACAAGACGATCACGTCGTATACCTCGATACAATTCGCCGGTGGTGAAGTCCGCTTGTTTCCGCTGACGCTCGCCAACGCCGGTGAAGTTGTTCGGTTCGTAGAGAGGATCCGAATGAAGAAGCAATGCTCGATTTGCACGAAGCTGCCGCACTTCTGCCGTGCGATGCAAACACACGGGCGCGAGGAGCAGGACACCTTCCTGCCGCTCGAGGCCGGGAAGCTCAAACGCATCAAGGATACCGAACCCGGTAAAACGCGGTCACCCGAACTTGACCAGTGCCCAGAGTGCGGCACTTACTACTTGTACGAAATCGAGTACGAGTACTTAGCCACCGGCAGCGAGGACGAACAGAAGTTGACCCGCTTGAGCGATGAGGAGGCTGCGAAGTACCTCTGACCGTGTTGCTGTGCTTCCAGAGATGAGCGCGGCCTACCCCGCCACGCTAGCCGTCGCCTGAAACTCCTCGTACGTTCCCTTAAAGTCGACGATCCGCCCGTCCTCGAACTGCCAAATCCGTGTTGCCACTTCGGCAATCAGATCCTCGTCGTGGGTGACGAGAATGACCGTACCCTCGAACTTGCGAATCGCCCAGTTCAGCGCGTTGATCGATTCCAGGTCGAGGTGATTGGTCGGCTCGTCCATGACGAGGAAATTTGGCTTCTCCAGCATCAAGCGACAGAAGATCAATCGTGCCGCCTCGCCGCCACTCAACGCTTCGGTCGGCTTCATGCCCTCTTCGCCGCTAAACAACATCTGACCCAGAAGCCCGCGGATTTCGTCGCGGCTGGCTTGCGGGTCAAACTGATGCAGCCACTCGAAGGCCGTCATGCCGCGCGCGATCGACTCGCGGTGATCCTGCGCAAAATAACCGATCTGCACTTCATGGCCCCAGGTCACATCGCCCGAACCCTGCGCGAGATCGAGTTCCTTATCGTACGGCCCGGTTCCGTTTGCCAACAGGGCTTTCACCAGCGTCGTCTTGCCGATACCGTTCTTGCCGAGCACCGCGATTTTTTCGCCGCGCTCGAACATCCCGCTGAAACCTCTGAAAATCGATAGATCGCTATAGGCGCGCGAAAAATCTTTCAACTCCAACGGAATACGGCCGCTCGGGCGCTTCAAGTTGAACCGGATGAATGGGCGTTGAATGTTCGAACGTTGCAGGTCCGACGTCTGCAACCGCTCGATTTCCTTCTTGCGCGACTGCACTTGGCTGGCGCGCGTGCCCGCGCTGAAGCGCGAAACGAAGTCCTGCAACTGCGCGATTTTCTTCTGCCGCTGCGCGATGTCGGCTTCCACACGCGCGCGGACCTGGGTTTTGGCCAGCACCATGTCGTCGTAGCCGCCGGTGTAGGTGATGATCGTTTCGTAGTCGATGTCGGCGATGTGCGTGCAGATGGTGTTGAGAAAGTGGCGGTCGTGCGAGATGACGACCAGCGTGCCCTTGTAATTGTTGAGGAACGATTCGAGCCAGTGCACGGAGTCGAGATCAAGGTGGTTGGTCGGTTCGTCCAGCAGCAGCGCTTCCGGATTGCCGAACAGCGCCTGCGCCAGCAGCACGCGGACCTTCTGGCCGCCTTGCAATTCGCTCATCTTGCGCTCGTGCAGCGCCTCGGTGATGCCCAGGCCGTCTAGCAAAATCGCTGCGTCGGACTCGGCCGAGTACCCGTCTTCTTCGCCGACCATCCCTTCGAGTTCGCCAAGCCGGATGCCTTCTTCATCCGAGAGGTCGGCCTTGGCGTACAGAACCTCGCGCTCGGTCAATGCATCCCACAGCCGGCGATTGCCCATGATGACCGAGTCGATCGCCCGCATGTCGTCGTAAGCGTTCTGATTCTGGCTGATGACGCCAATCTTGGCGGGCTTGGTGACGACGCCTTTCTGCGGATCGGTCTCGCCGCTGAGCAGCTTCATAAACGTCGACTTGCCGGCGCCGTTGGGCCCGGTCAGGCCAAACCGCCGGCCGGGCGCGAAGGTCGTGCTGACCTCTTCAAACAAAATCTTTGCGCCAAAGCGCATGGACACATTGCTGACGGATATCATTTGTACGGGGAGAAAGACGGGAACTGCGGAGGGCTATTTTTCAGTATACCGTCCGCGGGCGCGCCGCTTGACTTGGGCGGTTTCGCCGGACATCTAGCGGAAAGCGCGATCGCCTGTCAGACTGACTCAGGCCACGTGGCTCGCACCGCCACACCACTGCTGAAATGCACAATCGGGGCGCCGTTTACGGGCACCAGATTCTGCTCGAGTTTTTCCACAACCGCACGCTGCAGAGGCCACCGAGGATGATCCACGTCCGCCGATACGATCCGCCCGAACCGCCGCGCAAACAATCGCCACCGCGCCGTAAGAAAATGCTCGAACGCCGTCGGCTCGTTGATCACCACACCCGGTTGTACAACAATATCGGAAAAGCCCGCCGGTCCATGCAGCCGTTTACTCCGATAGGTAACGGCGCCATTGGCGACCGTCACCGACATCGTATTCCAGAAATACGGCAGCCCATACGCCACTCGCGCGCCGACAACAGCCGCCAGTCGTGCCGCGTCGAGCGAAAAGAACCACACCCCCCGCCTTCCCTTCGCATCGACCACATATGTCCGAACATTGGTCTCTGGAAACGTTCCCATTCCGCCGAACTGCAAATTGAATGGCACAAGTCCGATCCACGCTTTTCCGTCGAACAGATCCAGTTCCAACTCGCGCGGAATCTGGCGCCGCAACGTGTCGCGGCCGATTGTCCAATGCAGAAACGTCAAGTGCAGCCACTGCTGCCGCGACGCCGGATGATCAATCGCGCGCGGCGGATCGGCCGTGATCGGTTCGGGCGTCACCGTCAAAACTCCAACCGCATCGTCATCTGCACCTGCCGCGGGCGGATGCCAACGCCACCGTAGCTGTTGGCCAGGCTCGCGATACCATCGGCGCCTGGCACATTGAGTCCATGCACATTGAAAACGTTGAACACGTCGATGTCGGTGCGCAGGTAAGGATGCGCGCTGTCCTTACGGAAGCGGAAGAATTTTCGGATCGACGAATCCAACGTCCAATTGAACGGCCCCAGCTTGTATTGATTTCGCCACGGATGCAGTCCCGTGTCGAAGTTGGTACGGACCACGCCGCCAGTAATAATCGGCAGGTAAACGACATTCGTATCGTAATCGGCGTTGTTCGGATCGGTCGGCAAACCGCCCTTCGGCCAGGGATTCACCGGCTTCTGCGCCGGCTTGTAATCGTCCGGTAATCCAAACACGCCGTTGCGCAGCCCGGCCGGGTTCCGGCTGTTGATCAATCGTTCGCTGATGTAGCCGTTATGCCAGAGGTAGCCCTCGATACACCGCTCGTCGCGCGGGTTGGTTGCGAGCGCTGGGGTATTGCGGCAATCGAGGATTCTCTTCGCGTTTCGATAGACCTCGAACGTCCCCATCTCGCCCCAGTTATTCGTCGGCATCGCATACCACGTCGACAACACCGTTCCCGATCCCGTCATTGTCCATCCTCCCAGCGCCGCATTGACGAAGCTGTTTGAGGTGCGCAGGAACTTGCGGCCCTTTCCCACCGGTACTTCCCAGATCCAATTCCAACGGATGCGATGCTTCGGCACTCCCGTGTCCCGATCGTAGAACAGAAACTTATTCAACTCACGAAAGTCCGTGGGTACCGCGCCCGGCAGATATGCCGACGGCGACGACACCACATCGTCACGGAACGAATTGCCGGCCAGCCGCAGCGAGTTCGTCAGCGTGTAGAATGCCTGGAACTGCAAGCCGTTGTTCATGCGCCGCTCAAACTCCAACGACCAGATCGACGAGTTGATCATCCCGCTCCGTTGGAGGATACGGATATCGGTGTAGGCGTTCTGGTCGAACGGACGGCGCAGAACATTCGCGAACTCGCCCGCGGGCAAGGCGCGTCCCGTGGTCAGATACCAGATGTAGTCCGTCTGTGTCGCGTTGATGTTGAAGAGCTGGTCGGTATTGACGCCCTTCTTGCCTTTATAAGCCAAGCGAATCACCGTCGTCTTGGCAAGCTGTTTTTCGAGCGCCAGATTCCACTCGTGAATCTTCAGGCTCGGCTGTTTGCCATCCATGCCGGTCACCGTCCGCCCGCGGGAAACCGACGTTGGATCGTCCAAATCGATCAGATCGCGGCTGTTCACACCCGCCTGAATCGGCGGCACGTTCCGCAGCAGATAGTTCGAGATCCCATCGGGACTTTGCGCCGCTGAGTTCGGGTTGTAGGTAAAGTCCGCTCGGAACGGCGGCAGCCCCGAAAACTGCGCCAGCAGCGTTCGCATCGGCACCGCGGAAATGTAAAGCCCGTAGCCGCCACGAATAATGATCGGCCGGTCGTTGTTGGTGATCTTGTATGCGAACCCGCCACGCGGGCCGATGTCGTACAGATTCGACGGAAACAACTGCTTCGACCTCTTGAGTTGTTCCGCGCTTGTGAACTTCACGCCCACGCGCTCGAACACATTCACAACAGCCGGCGTCGTCGCGCCCAGTTTGTAGTAGTGATCGAGCGATTCCGGCAGCATCAGCGACTTCGTTTCCAGATCGAAAGCGTTGAGCAAATTATCGCGCTCGGTGAAAGCGGGATTGATGTCCCAGCGCACGCCCGGCGTGAGCGTAAGCCTCGGGTTGACGCGCCATGAGTCCTGCCAGTAAAGCCCCCAGTTGTACTCGCGCACCCGCATCAACCCGCGTTTCAAACCCACCTGATACTGGCCCGCGTAGCCAAGATAGAAGTTCGCCGCGTCATGCCCGGTCTGTGGTGTCGTGCCAGGATTTACGGTCGTTCCCTGCGTCGACGACTCCAGCGCCGTCGCCAGACTGTTGAACCATGCCGCGCCCGAGATCGTCCCTTGGTCCGGCAGCAGTACCTGTTTTTCTTGATGGAACCGGAACCCGAACGCAAAATTGTGGCGTTTATGAATGTAGCTGTAGTTCTGCTCGACGTTCGAAATCATCGAGTACAGTTCGCGCCGGTTGTCGCCCTCGACGTAGTTCATGAAGCCGGTGCTTTGCAGAAACGGCCAGCCGATCTCGCCCAACGGATTCGGCAATCCGTACTCGGCCGCGTAGTCGCGTTGTTCGAGGCCCGTCACCGTTTTGGCCAACTGCCAGGTGCGGTTCGCCAGTGTCTCCACGTTGAACGCCGCGCCAAACGTCTTTACCCAGCTCAATGCGATCGACCGGCTCAAGACCGGCAGAAATGTTGTATTCGCTTCCCAGTTTTTCGTCGGTGCGCCCGTGGCCCCGCCCGTGCCGAGAAAGAGGTTGCGCCGGTTCGAGCGATTGAGCTTGATGAAAAAGCTATCGTTGTCGGTAAAGCGGTGGTCGAAGCGCAGCGTCGTCGGGTTGTCGCTCATGTTGGGAAAATTGCTCAGCGGCACGGCGATCTTCAGATTGTTCGAGTTCACCGGGTTGGTGATATCGGTCGGCAGCGGCGTGATGTCGTAAATGCGCTTGGTGAACGCACTCAACCGTTGCGGCGAAATTTGGTTGTTCGAAAACGGATCGCGCACCGACACCAGTCGGCCGTTGGGGAACTCCTCTTGCCGCGTTGTTAACGGATCGTAAAGTTGAATTCGCCGCCCCTGGGCGTCGATCAGATCCGAAAAATCGCCGTTGCGCATCGCCGCCGTAGGCACACGGAACTCGCGCGTGATGCCCTGCACCAACTCCGCGCCTTCGCGCACAAAAAAGAAGTGGGTGCGGTTCTTGCCGTTGTAGAACCTCTTGCCGTTCAACCCGAAACTTGGCAGCACCACCGGCCCGCCGACCGACCCGCCAAATTCGTTCCGGATTAGCTTCGGCGTTTTAAAGGGCCGCCCGTCGAAGAACACATCCTGCCGCGCCCGCGCCACTCCAAATGCGTTGTTCCGATGCGTTTCAAACACCGCCAGAGTCAGGCGATTCGTGCCGCCCCGCGTTGTGATGATCACACTCGTTGGCCGTGTGTATTTCGCCGACGACGTCGAAGTCTCAACGCGCACTTCACCGATTGACTCCAATCCCTGCAACCCCGCCGACCCGCCGAACTCGCGATTGTTCGCCGCCGCGCCATCCTGCACGTAATCGGTGGAGTAACCCATCAACCCCGAAATTCGTACACCGCCGTTGACATCTTCCGACGCCTCCACGCCCGGCGTAACACTTCCCAGCAGCGTATTCAAATTACGTCCGTTGATCGGCAGATTCTTTATTCGCTCCGAATCGAGCGTCGTCGCATCGGTCGGATCGGTCGGCGACACCAGCGGCAACGTCTCGGTCACTTCAATCGTTTCGCTTACGCTCCCCGGCCGCATCACCGGATCGACCACCGCCGTCCGCCCCGTCTCTAAGACGACCTCGCCTTCCCACGCCTTCATGCCATCCATCTCGACGCGAATCTTATAGCGACCGATATTTACCGGGGGCGTTGAATAATAGCCTTCCGCATTCGCGGTGAGTTGATTGGCGCGGCCCGTCTCGACTTGCAGCACCGTCACCTTCGCGCTGGGAATGACAGCCCCGGTCGGGTCTTTCACCGTACCGGTAATTGTGCCCGCGCTCGACTGCGCAAAGGCATCAATCGAAAGCGAAAAGACGAGGAAGAGACGAACCATGAGGAACCCGTTAGCTCGTTTGATTATAGTTACTCGACAACGGCCTTCGCCCAATCCGACGGCGCAACCCAGCCCGGATGCGGCGCCGCCGAGTACATCACATCGCCGCGCGGATGCAGCGCGATCCAATCGTCGAGCAGCTTGCGCATTGTGAACCCCATCGCGTACTCGTTGCCGAGCACGTTGTTCCGCTCGTACGGATCCTCCGCAATGTTGAACAGTTCCTCCCGCACCGGCGTTGTCATCGTCCGCACCATTTTCCAATCGCCGTCGCGCACCGCATACTGCTTCACACCCGACTCGGGCTGTGTGCAAAAGAACAAACCGTGGCGGGGTACCCGCGGTTCCTGGCCAGTCAGCACCGGCCACAGATTCAAGCCATCGAGCCGCTCTTTGGTCTGCAACTGCACGCCCGCCGCGCCCGCAAGCGTCGGCAGCACGTCCCACATCGTCATCACCTGGTTCGACACTCCCGGTTTCAATCGCGACGGTGCGTGCACAAATCCAATGACGCGGATGCCGCCCTCATAGGTCGTCGCCTTGCCTTCCCGCAGCAGTCCGTTGTCGGCGCCCGAGCTGCGCGGCCCGCCGTTATCGCTTGCAAAGAACAGAATCGTATTTGAGAAATCGATGGCGCCGGCAATCTTGCCCACCGCCTGATCCATCGCGTCCACCATCGCGGCGTACGTTCGCCGCTTCGGATTCCGGATCGCGGCGTACTTTTCTATCAGAGACTGCGGTGCCTGCAACGGCGTGTGCGGCGCGTTAAACGGAAGATACAAGAAGTACGGCTTCGACGTATCCCGCCCGCGCAGCCACCGCACCGCTTCCTCGGCAAACAGCTCGGTCGTATAGCCGGCTTCCTTTACGCTCACGCCATTCCGCTGCCAGTCGATGCCGCCGTTACGATCGTGGGTGTTGTAGTCGATCGCGCCGTTCAAGTGCCCATAGAAATGATCGAAACCGCGTGATTGCGGATGCAGCTTTTTGTTGGCATGGCCCAAGTGCCACTTGCCGATGATCGCCGTCTGATAACCCGCTTTTTGAAACGACGCCGGCAGCAACTCTTCGTCCGCGGGCAGTCCGTAATAGGCCCAGGGCCGCACAACCGAATACGCCAGTCCGAATCGAATCGGATTCCGCCCCGTCAGCAGCGCCGACCGCGTTGGCGAACACAGCGGATAGGTGTAGAAGTTGTCGAGCCGAACGCCTCCTTTCGCCAGCCGGTCGAGGTTCGGAGTCTGCTGCGGTCCGCCGGCATAGCCCAGATCTCTGTAACCCAGATCGTCGGCCAATATCACAACGATATTCGGCTTGGCGGACTGCGTGAGCGCGGGCAGCGCGGCGGCGGAAAGAAAAGTTCGGCGCGTCATCGAACAACCATCGTACGCCTTCGCGCGAAAAAAAGCGGGCGAGACGAAGGCTCTGGTAGAACCTGCGTCTCACCCGCGCCATATTGGTTAGGCGAACGTCGTGCGGGGGCTTACTCTTTTACGAAGCCCGGCGGGAGCGATGACCCCTGGCCGAAGAAAAACTGTTCCATCTGCGCGAAGAGAAACTCCTGCGCTTCCTTGGTGCCGAGGTTCAGGCGGTACTCGTTCATGAGCATTTTCATGTGTTCCACCCACATGCGCCATGCGTCCTTCGAGATCGAATCGTAGATCTTCTGTCCGAGCGGATGATTCTCAAACGGATTCTCATCCAAAGCGGGAAGCTCTTTTTGCAACTTGGCACAGAAGACTGTGCGGACTGAATCAGGCATACATCTCCAAAGAGAACCTTCAGGATACCCTACTACCCTCGCGCCGCGTTGGAGAGGATATGTTCGCAACTCCGCACGGTGAGAGCCATCATCGTCAACGTCGGATTCTGGCAGCCCGACGACACCCACGCCGCGCCATCGGTGACGTACAGATTATTCATCTCGTGCGCCTGGCAGTACTTGTTCACCACGCTACGCTTCGGATCGTTGCCCATGCGCGCGGTACCAATCTCGTGAATGCAAAAACCCGGAATGCTGTGCTGCCCGGTCATGCGCACGTTCTTTGCGCCCGATGCTTCCAGCATCTCCGCTGCTTGAATGCGCCCGTCATCCCAGAGCTTTTTCTCGTTGTCGCTCCAGTCGGCGTTGATCTTCAGCACCGGCACGCCCCAGGCGTCGACGCGGTTCTTGTCGATCTCGACGAAGTTTTCCTTCCGCGCCAGACACTCGCCCCACAGCGCGATCGAAATCCCCCACGAGCCGTTCCGAACCGCCTCTTTGTACGATTTGCCGAACCCCGGTGCGCCCATATTGAACGACTGTGTCGACCCGCCCTGATACCCATACCCGCGGATGAAACCGTTTGTCTCATTCTCCTTCACGTTGCGGAACCGTGGCACATAAATCCCTGTCGGCCGTCGCGGCGGACCCGCCCATGGACGCGCCTCCACTTGCGGCATCGTACCCGCCGCGCCACCCTGATAGATGTGGTCCATCAGGTAGCGGCCCAGCGCGTCATTATCGCCGCAGATCTGCGAGTTCATCAACAGCCGCGTTGATTCCAACGTCGACGCACACAACACAAAAACCCTCGCGCGAACTTCTCGGACGTCCCGCGTTAACCGGTCGATATACTGAACCGCGCTTGCCTTGCCGTCCTTCGTCAGTACCTTTGCCGCTACTGCATCGGTGATCAACGTCAACCGCCCCGTCGCCTGCGCGTCTTTCACCGTCGTGAACGGGCTCGAAAAGTAGCTATTTGTGACGCAGCCTTGTTCGCACGGGCCGCAATAATGACAGGCCTGACGCCCGTTGTGCGGTTTGGTCAGAATCGCTGTGCGTCCCATCGTGACGACGCGCCCAAACTTGGCTTTCGCCGATTCACGAAAAATCTGCTCTCCACAAGTGAACTGCATCGCGGGCTGAAAAATGCTGTCAGGCAACTGCGGCAGATTTTCTGCCAGTCCAGAGATGCCAACATACCGCTCGACCTTCTCGTAGAACGGAACGAGTTCGGCGTAGCTCACCGGCCAATCGTCACCATAGCCATCGTGCGACGCGGCCTTGAAGTCGAGGTCCGACATGCGATAGCTCTGCCGCCCCCAACTCAGCGATCGCCCGCCCAACACACGCATGCGGATCCAGTTGAACGGCTTGGCCTGCACGTAGGGGTTCTCTTTATCGTTGACGAACCACTTGTGATTGCCCTCGCGGCACGCGTAACACTGGCCCTGTATCGGGCGATCCTCCAGCACCTTCGGCGACTGCCCCAAGAATGGATACTGCCACGCCTGCTTGTGTTCGGTAAACTCGCGCGGCGAGACCTTCGCGCCCGCCTCCAACATTGCGACCTTCATGCCGCCCTCGGTCAAGACCTTTGCCGCCCAACCGCCTGTCGCGCCCGAGCCGACAACGACGGCGTCGAATACTTGCGTGTCACTCTGCTGCATCGGAAGCCAGTATAACGCGCGGCGCCAAAGCAACTTGGTAGGCACAGTCTAAGATTTCGTTCGCTTACTCACGGCCACGCCGTTGATAGCGGACCAGACGCTACTGGAATACGCGGGCGGCAAGCCGGTGCGCGTCTACACCTACGCCATCGACAAACTCCCGCTCGGCACGGGTGACAACACCATCCGCGAACTCAATAACCAGCACGCCTATGTCAACGGAAACAAACTGCGCTCGCTGCCCGCCGAGTTCTTCACGATAGACAACGTCGCGGTGCCCTACATCAGCTTCAACCAGTTCGACGCGATCCCACCTGAAATTGCGAAAATGAGCAACCTCTGGGCCATGTATTGGGCCGGCAACTTGATACTGCTCCTCGTCTGCGACTCCTCCGGCAATCGCCTGCGTCACCTTCCCGAGGCCTTCGGCGCGTCTCCCATCGTCCACCAACGGCGCCTTGCGGGCAATCCGCTGAAAGACCTGCTGGCGGGCTTCGCCACCATGCCAGGATCGATAGAAGTGACCGGCGCGAACGTGGACATCCAGATACTCCCCCAGACCTGCGCGCCAAGATCGGCACGGAGAGAATCGTTGACGACCCC
The DNA here is from genome assembly GCA_016871135.1 of Acidobacteriota bacterium. Taxonomy (GTDB): domain Bacteria; phylum Acidobacteriota; class Terriglobia; order Bryobacterales; family Bryobacteraceae. The sequence goes on from VFZQ01000035.1 coordinate 11,179, forward strand.
GGCAAAGAGACGCGAATCAAAGGCCACCGCAAAACGCCGATGATCGAGGCTGCGCCCGTGTCAGACAACAATGATCTTTGCGCCCGGATCCAGGCGTAGCAGGTCGGCCGTGTCACTTGTGACGATGGGATCTCGCCGTTCCCGTGCAAGCATCACCACCGACGCGTCAATGACATCTCGCGTGTTGGTGGCGCCGCACAGTTCCCCGCAAGCGCGAGCAAGTTGCCCATCCAGTGGAAAAATCTCCACTTCGTCACTCCGCAAGAACCGCGACAAAGTAGCTTGGACTCGGCCATCTCGCCATACCTGCCCCACGACGCCGGCCGGCACCCGAAAAGCCAGGCCGCGAAGGAGAGCTTGCTGAAGCAAAGCAATCATGCGTTTGTCTCCGCGCTCCAGTGCGATGAGCGCGCCGGTATCGAGTACTAAGCCCCCCGGGGTCCGAGTGCGCGTTCTGCCCATTTGATGTCCCTTGCGGCCGGCTCGCCATGCTGCTCGATCAAATCACGCAACAGGTCTTGGAGAGACTCGCGCTTCTCGTCCTCCGCCAGCACCCGGGCGATATAGCCGGACACCGAATCGGCTCTTCCGGCTCGGACTTGACGGTGGACTCTGGCCAATTGCTCTTTCGGCAAGCTAATGGCAATCTTCGACCTAGTCATACCAGAATCATACCGCCTTTGAACGGGTGGAGTAATCGACGCACCTATTAGAAACACCTGGAATGGACTGGCGCGCGGCCGCGGTATGTGTGCCAGCTCTAACCTCATTCAGCTATCGTAGAGTCGCCAAGATGAACCTCGGAATAGACCACACGATTCGTCCTAGCGCTCTTGTTGTTCTGCTTGCCGTGGGCGTCGTGGGCGGCACGCTGCCCACGAATGATGAAGTTCAGAACGAGGAAATCCGGACAGTTGTATGAATGTTTCAATTCGGCAAGGTTTACAGAGATCCCAGCCGCTGGCCTTATCCTTCTCAAGGAATGCGCACATTGTGTGTACGCGGACCAGACGAATAGCAGTCAGCGGGAATCGATCCAGGACTGAGACCCTTGCACCCTCCGCCGATCAGAGGCTCTTTCTCCACCCCCTAAAATAAATCATGCCCTTCAACGCACTCCGCGTCCTCTCCCTCGAATCGCGTCGCGCCGAAGAAATGGCCACCCTTATCCGCAAGAACGGCGGCGACCCCATTGTCGCCCCCTCCATGCGCGAAGTCCCCATCGACGACAACCCCGAAGTCTTCGCCTTCTACGATGCCCTGATCAACAACCAGTACGACATGGTCATCCTCCTCACTGGTGTCGGCACGCGCGCCGTCGACAAAGTCCTCGCTACCCGCCGCGAGCCAGGCGCCTTCGCCGCCGCCCTCCGCAACGTAACCGTGGTCCCGCGCGGCCCGAAACCCGCCGCCGTGCTGCGAGAGTGGAACGTTCCGTGGGCCGTAACCGTGCCTTCGCCAAATACCTGGCGGGAGTTGATAGCCGCCATCGAAAACCGCCCCGAATGCCGCGTCGCCGTGCAGGAGTACGGCAAGTCGAACGAACAACTTCTCGACGCCTTGCGCGCCACGGGCTGCGATGTCACGCCCGTACGCGTCTATCAATGGGACCTCCCCGAAGACACCGCACCACTAAGAGACGCCGCGCTAAAAGTATGCAACGGCGAGGTCGACGTGCTCCTGCTTACGACGTCGATGCAACTCCCGCACCTCGCCCGCATGGCCCGCGACGAAGCCGTCTTCCGCGCCGCGCTCGCCAAAGTCGCCATCTGCTCCATCGGCCCAACCACCTCCGAAGCACTCGAAGACTTCGGCCTGAAAGCCGACATGGAACCAACGCTGCCCAAGATGGGCGTGCTCGTCAAAGAGGCCGCCGAGCAAGCCTCTGATATCATGGCGCGAAAGCGAAAATAACCATGCAACGCCGTGAATGTTTCCGAAATCTCATGGGCCTGCTCGCGGGCTCGCCGCTTCTGGCGCAACAGCTCGACGACGTCAACGGCCCCATCAACGTCCACGAATTCGAGGAAGCGGCCAAGCGCAGACTCCACAAATTCGCATTCGACTTCATCGCCGGCGGCACCGAAGACGAACACACGCTTCGCGCCAATCGAGAAGCCTTCTCGCGCGTCGCGCTCACGCCGCGCTTCATGACCGACGTGTCCGATGTCTCGACCGAAGTCGAACTGCTCGGCATGAAGCTCAAGACGCCGATCATCATCGCCCCAACCGGCGGCCAGAATCTAGTCATCCCAAGCGCCGACGAAATCGTCGCCAAAGCTGCGCTCGCCACCGGCACTCCGATCTGCAGCGCCGTCGGGGTGCAAAAACTCCTCGCCGACGGCGAGCCGCTGCAATGGTGGTCGAACACCATCGGCCATCGTACGAAGGACCAAGCACAGACCTTCGCCAGACGCACCGCCGATATAGGCGGCAAGGGCATCGTCGTCACGATCGACAACTCGTACCAATCGAATCGCGACCGCAACAACCGCAATCGTTTCGACTACGGCTACATGAACCTCGGCGTGCCCAAGGAAGGCGAAGTACGCAAGCCGGTCAATCCGGCGCGCCCCGCCATGTGGCAACCGCACACGCCGTCGATGACCTGGCAGTATGTCGAGTGGCTGAAAAGCGGAGCCAAGATTCCCGTACTCATCAAAGGCGTCCTGCATCCGGAAGACGGCGCCGCCGCGGTCAAATACGGGGCCGACGCCGTTGTCGTATCCAACCACGGAGGCCGCCAACTTGATGGCGCCATGGCGTCGCTCGACGCGCTCCCCGACGTCGCAAACGCCGTCGGCGGCAAGATCCCGGTGTTGATGGACGGTGGCATCCGCCGCGGCGGCGATGTTGTAAAAGCGCTTGCGCTTGGTGCGAAAGCGGTACTGGTCGGACGCGCGCCGCTGTGGGGCCTCGGCGCCTTCGGACAACCCGGCGTCGAACGGGTCCTGCAACTCTTGACCGACGAAACCAAACTCGCCATCGCGCTGAGCGGGAAACGCAGACCCGCCGAAATTGATCGAACCATTGTGAAGCGGATGAACGCATGGCGCTAGCTATCATGTGGATCTGGGTCGCGGCCGCGTTCGCGCAGACCCCGGCGAAGAATCAAAACTGCGCGCCCTGCCACAACGATCAGATCGCCGACTTCGCTACCCACAAACATTCCAAGCAATTTGAATGCGGGATCTGCCACGGTCCTTCGGAGAAGCATCGCGCGTCGACGGGCACCGTGCCGCCAGACCGAATCGCCGGACCCGACAAAGTCGCCGCTCTGTGCGGCAATTGCCATGCGCAGGAGCAACAGCACTTCGAGCGGAGCAAGCACAACAAGGCGTATTCGAAGGAGAACGTCCGGACCGCGAACTGCGTCAATTGCCACGGCCAGCACGCAAACCGCCCCATGGCCGCTGTCGAACGTAATTGTGTCCGATGCCACCAGACAACGCCCGACAAATGCAAGGGTCAACCCGTCGCGCCCCTGGCCCGCGTGAGTTGCATGGGCTGCCACGCTCGACACACGCTCGTCGTTCACGGACAATAGGTCCGGATGCCCCCGCAGAAAAAGAGTTTCGCGCGGATGGTCGGTGAATACTCCTCGCTGGCCACAATCCTCCCCGCGTCGATTCTCGTCGGCTACGGCATCGGCTACTACCTCGACAAGTACTTCGGCACACACTTCTGGTATTTGGTGTGGCTGCTGATAGGCATCGCTGCCGGCATGCGCGACCTCGTCCGCAAGGTGTTTGTCGATTTTCCGAAAGACGTCGACGACACCGATGACACCAAGTGACCCCTACGGAGCCCTCGTCGCGCGGCTCGGCAAGTCAATTGTCGCGATCGGACTGCTTGGCGCACTCGTCTCCGCCATCCAATGGGGTGCCGGACATGCAGCCGGATTCGCCATCGGCGCCGCCGGGGCGTTTTTCAACATGCGGTGGCTCGCTAACGCGCTCGAGTCGCCCAAAGGCCCGGCCGGATTGGTTCTCGCGCTTCGCTTCGGCATTCTGGGCGGGGGCGTCTATGTTATTCTGAAGATATTCGAGATCGCCCCGCTCTCCATCCTCGCGGGTTTGCTCTCGGCGGCGTTCGCCGCCGTCCTCGAAGTCCTCTTCCAACTCTTCTATGCACGAACATGAATTGTGGCTGACCGCCCTGTTTAACGATCACTTGGCGGGCGTCGGCAACGCAGTCCTGACCGCCGTTGGCCAACACGCGCACGACCGCCCCTGGGCGAACTTTATGACCATGCAAATCCTGGTCGCTGCGATCATCATCGTCCTATTCGCAGTATTGCGGCCAAAACTCTCGGTCGAATCTCCGGGGGGCGG
>VFZQ01000036.1 GCA_016871135.1 Acidobacteriota bacterium
GAGGCGGGGTTCTCGGCGAACGAATGCCACCAGGTGCCGAACGCGCCACAGCAGTTGATTGTAAGCAAGTAATAAGATGGAAGGCGGTGAGACTCGGCGTACTATTCATTGCCTTCCTTCCGCTTGGAGCCCAAACCGGCCCCGCGTATTTTCGTTCGACCGTCCTGCCCGCGCTTGAAAAAGCCAACTGCCGTGGCTGTCATCACGGGGGCGGCGTGGCCGCTGGAACACGCCTGCGCTTTCCCGAAGGCGAGTTGACCGCAGAGGAGTGGAAGACCTTCGGACTTTCGCTGCACACGCTCGTCAACCGCGCGAATCCTGCCAAGTCGTTGCTGCTCGACAAACCGACGCGCCGCGCTGCGCATGCCGGCGGCCTGCGAATTACCCCCGGTAGCGCCGAGGAGCGGGTCGTTCAAGAGTGGATCAACTACCTCGCCGCCAACACCAAGGCCACCGATCGCTTCGTTCTCGCCGAACGCCGCGACGCCGCCAAACCCGTGATGCGGCGTTTGACTCACGCGCAATACAACAACACCGTGCGCGATCTGTTGGGCGACGACACGCGCGTCGCCGATCAATTCCCGACCGAAGATTTCGTCGGCGGGTTTCGCAATCAGTTTCAATCGCAAAATGTCTCGCCGCTGCTCGCCGAGGCCTACACGACCGGCGCGGAAAAGCTGGCGAAGTCGGCGTTTCGCGGCGGCGATACGCGCGGACTCGTTCCGTGCAAACCAGCCGTTGCGGGCTGCTCGCAGAAATTCATCCGCGCGTTCGGCATGAAAGCGTTCCGCCGCCCGCTGCTGGACGCTGAAGCGGCGCGCTATGAGAGGTTGTGGGCCGCCGGAGGGGCGCAGATGGTGGTCGAAGGAATGCTGCAATCGCCCAACTTCCTGCTTCGCACCGAAAACGGCGCGGAGCCGTCGTGGCGGCCGTATGAAACCGCGAGCCGGCTTTCCTACGCACTTTGGAACAGCATGCCCGACGCCGAACTATTTCGCGCGGCATCGGCGGGTGAACTAAAGACTCACGAAGGAATCGAAAAGCAGGCGTGGCGCATGTTAAAGGACGCGCGGGCCCGGACGACCATCGACGAATTCGTCACGGAATGGCTGCGCTTCGATTCGTTGCTCGGGGCCGTGAAGGAGCGCGCGTCGTTCCCGATGTACACGCCGGAGTTGGCCGTCGCGATGACCGAGGAAACGCGCCGCATGATGGCCCATCTGGTGTGGACGAATCAGAACTTCATGCAGTTCTTCAACGCGGACTACTCCTTCGTGAGCACGACGCTGGCCCGGCTCTACAACATGAAAGCTCCATCGGAGGAGTTCGCCCGCGCCGAGTGGCCACTGGAAAGCGAGCGTGCCGGCGTGCTCGGACAGGCGCTCTTCCTCGCGGCGACGTCGAAGCCTTCGGAAACCTCGCCGACAGCGCGCGGGCTTTTCATCCGCGAGCAGTTCCTGTGCCAGGACGTGCCACAACCGCCGCCGGGTGTGAACGCAAATCTCCCCGTGCCGACGCGCGCCAAGCCGATGACGAATCGCGAACGCCTTGGCGTGCATCTCTCCAACGAAAGCTGCGCAAGCTGCCACACGCTCATCGACCCGATCGGCTTCGGACTCGAGAAGTTCGACGCCGTCGGACAGCGCCGCGAGAAGCTCAAGATCACCTTCACTCCGGAGCGGAAAGAAAAGGGCGAGACCGAAACTGTGTATCTGGACTTCGATACTTCCGGCAACGTCGCCGGTCTCCCGAACGCGGCCTTCCGTTCGCCTCGCGAATTGGGTAATATTTTGGCAGGGAACACACAATGCCAGGAGTGCATGGTGAAGCAGTTGTTCCGCTACTACCAGGGACGGCATGAGAAGGTCGGCGACGCCGCCGTCATTCGCAAATCGTTCGAGGATTTTCAAAAATCGGGCTTCCACTTTCAGGAGTTGATGGTGTCGCTGTTGAAGTGGTCGATCCTCCCGCCGGAGATGTAAATGGCATTCGTACAGACCAAAGACAGATCGCTGGGGCGCCGCTACTTTCTGCGCAACCTTGGTGGGGTGACGATCGGCTTACCGCCGCTGGCGGCGATGTTCAACGCTAACGGCACGGCCTATGCGGCGACCAAGTCCGAGATTCCCACACGCTTTGTGCTGTGGTTCAACGGCAACGGCGTGGTCGAAAAATACTGGATTCCCGCCGAAACCGGTTCGGGCTTCACGTTGACGCCGTGTCTTGCGCCGCTGGCGCCGTTTCGCGACGATATTCACGTCATCACGGGTCTTGACAATCCCGCCGCGCGACTGCCCGGCCCAGGTAACGATCATCACCGTTCGATGGCGGCGCTGATGAGCGGCACCCAGTTCACCGGCCGAGGTTCGGGCGGGCCGTCGATCGATCAAGCGATCGCTTCGCGCGTGGGCGGCGACAGCCGTTTCCGTTCGCTGCAGATCGGAGTGTCGCAGGAATCGTTCGGCGAAAGCATTCAGCGCAATATGAGCTGGGCCGGCTACGACCGATCCCTGCCGCCGGAAATGCTGCCCAATAAGTTGTTCGACCGTCTGTTCGGTGCACGCGACGCCGGCTGGATCAACCGGAAGAAGAGCGTTCTCGACGCGGTACGCGAAGACGCCGCCGGATTGAAGAAGGCGCTCGGCAAGGAAGACACGACACGCCTCGACGAGCACCTCTCTTCGATTCGCGACGTCGAAAAGGCGATCGCCAGCCTGCCGCCGAACTATCGCCGTATCGATCCGCCCGAAGCCGAGGGCGACATGAAAGACTGGCCCCGCATCGCGAAGTTGCAGAGCGACCTGCTTGCGCACGCCTTCGCCAGCGGGCAAACGCGCGTGGCCTCCTACATGTTGACGAAGTGCCAAGGTCTTTCGCGATTCCCGTGGCTCGGCTACACCGCCGCGCGCCATCACGACTACACCCACCGCGATGGCAAAGCGCCGGGCTTCGATGGCCCCGACGGTCAGCGCGTGATGCGCGACATCTGCCGCTGGCACGTCGAAGAGTTTGCGTATCTGCTCGGCAAGTTGAAGTCGATCCGCGAGGGCGACGCGTCTGTGCTCGACCGCACTTCGTTGCTGTTCGTGCACGAACACGCCGAGGCCAACGATCACAAGAACAACGGCTACTCGATCATCGCCGCCGGACACGCCGGTGGGCTGAAGACGAACACACACACGCGTTCTACGGGCACGGTGAGCGACCTTTATCTCGTGGCGGCCAACAAGGCCATGGGCGCGGGGTTGAAGACGTTCCCGTCAGCCTCGCGCGAACTGCCGGAAATTTTCGCCTAGTTTTTGCGACTTTGCGCGCAACGGACCGTGGGCTAGATTCTTGAATCAAGATACAGCAAATCGACCGTCCTCGGCGTGAGCAGTTGATGTTTCACAAACGTCGCGTTGGCAATCGGTTTCTTCTCCAACACGCTGATCGCGAGCGGAATGATCTCGGCGCCATAGCGTTCCGGGAAATACGCTACCGTTCCGATCAGCCGCGAGCCTTTCTTGCGTAGTTCCATCCGCGCTTCCTTGATGCCGTTCTGCCCCATCGCCGCGCACAACGTCGCGGCGCCGGCTTCCTCAAACGCGCGAATTGCCGCCAGCGCGGCGACATCGTTCACTGCGCCGATCAGCGTCCGCTTCGGTTTCTTCCGCCGCAGGTGACGGCGTACGACCTCAAGAATCCGGTCGTAGTCACCCTTTGCATCCAAGTGAACGGGAGCGATCTTTTCGAGAGCGGGTATTTCGGCGCGCAAGCCGGCGAGGAATCCTCCTGTCCGTAATTGAAGAAGCGATCCGGCGATCGGCAGTTCGAGAAGCATGATCTCGTCGACTTGACCGCGCCAATTGTCGTTTGCCCAGCGGCCAAGTGCTCGCCCGCCCATGAGGCCCGCCTGATAGTTGTTGGCGCCGAAAAACATTGCTCCGGGATGGGGAATCTCCAGAGCGATGACCGGGATGTGCGCTTCGAGAAACTTCGCCGCGATCGTCGGCGCGACCCGCTCGTAGGTCTGGAATTCGATCACGAGATCGACTTGCTCGCGAATCAACAGGTCCGCGTTGGCCAGCGCCTTCCTGGCACTGTATTTGTTGTTGACCGTGATGAGTTGCACATGGTCGCGCCCCGCGGCCTGGCTGAGGCTCGCCGCTACGTCGCGGGCAAACTGCGAATCGGCCTGGCTGGCGAAGCCGATTCGGAAACTGCGCGGTTCCAGCGGGCGGATTCTGGTCTCATAGATTCCCTTGCCCACACGGGTCACCAACTGTCCTTCGACCAGGCTTTGCAGGAGCCGAAAGACCGTTGTCTTGCTTAGGCCCGTGCGCTGCACGAGTGCGGACAGCGAGAGCTGTTCGGTTTCCGAATGGAACGCCCGAAGTATGCGGCAGGCGCGTTCTACGGACTGAACGCCCTCGGACTGGGGATCGGCGGAACTCAATGGCATGGCGCGTGAAATCGCTTGCGCGATCAAACAAAAACGGCGGCTCGCACAACGGCCAGGTTACTTGTCTGACGGATAAATTCACATTCCGGCCTTCGGAACCGCCCATTGTGCCGAGCGGCGCTGTGCGATTCTGGACTAACGTAACGGGATTATTTGTGAACCAGACTCTAGCGTTCATCCACACTGGGGCGATGCTCGTCCCGACTTTTGCCGATCTGGCGAAACGAGAGCTGCCTGGGGTTCGAGTCATTCACATCCTCGATACAAGTCTGATTCAAAACACGATCGCCGCCGGACGGTTGGAAAAGAAGACGATCCGCCGGTTGATTGCCCAGGTTGCTAACGCGGTCGAAGCCGGCGCCGACGCCGTATTGGTTACCTGCTCATCGATCGGCCCGGCAGTGGAAATCGCGCGCTCCGTGTTCGACGTTCCCGTGCTCCGAATCGACGATCTGATGGCGGAGCGCGCCGTGTCGTCGGCGGATCGCATCGGTATCATTGCGACGGTCCGTACGACGCTCGATCCGACGCTAGCTCTATTTCAACGCACCGCGCAGCGGATGGGCCGGACACCGCACATCATCGCGCACCTGTGCGAAGGCGCTTTCGAAGCGGTGCAGAACGGAGACACGGCCACCCACGACCGTCTGGTGACCGAAGGGCTCGTCGCTCTCGCGTCGCAGTCCGACGCCATCGTGATGGCCCAGGCCTCCATGGCCCGCGCAGCCGCCGAAGCGGCGAGCGCCGGGAAATTCCCTCCGATAATTACAAGCCCCTCGCTCGCGATGGAGCAAGCCCGAACGGTGCTGGATTCTCTTAATGGCCGCGGTTGATTGAATCCGCGCGCTCATCCCTCGTTCGCCAGGTTACGGTGACGGAATCAATTTCGCTAGCGAAGCTGGACGAAGAAGCCGAATTCCACTTTGCCGAAGGTGTCCTTAAATTGGCCGCCGGGTTTGTAGACCTTCGCCTCGGCGCGCATGCCCACGCGCTGGTTGATGTAGTAGCGCAGTCCGCCGCCGAAGTTGACCGCCGGGTCCGTCGACGCCGTCGCGCTGAACGGGACTTGAATTCCTTCGATGTTCACATTGAAACTTCGCGCCGGCGCATGGATCATACCGACGCCAATCACGGCGTAAGGGACGACAGGGAACTCGCGTACCGGCATGCGGATGTGCACGCCGCCGTGGAAGTCGCTCAACGGAATTTTGTAGCTGATGTCGATCGGTCGCGTGAGCCCGGGAATCGTTCGGCTCTGCTTGCGGCCGATGCCTGGAAAGTAACTGTACTCGGCGTACGGCAAGATCCACTTATTCGCCGCGTACGTCACGTTCGCGCCTCCCATGACGCGGAACTCGTCGATTCCATAGCTGGCGCCGACAAAGCCTCCAACTTCATAGCTCCCGGATCGAACAACGGAACGGCTCTGGGCGAGCAGGCCAAGGCTGGCAATGCCCACGATCAATGTAGCGCGGAATAAGTTCATGAATGAATGGGTTCCTTATTAGCAATAGTACGAGACGCGCCACATTCGTTACAACTTGGCGTTATAAGACGTAGCGAAATCGGCCCGGAAAATCCATCAGTGCGCCGAGGAGGTATCATGAGTCTGTCCCTTTGCCGCGCTCACGTCCAATCGGGAACACGTATCCGAACGCCCGCCCGAGGTGTGTCTAGTGGAGCGTATCGGCAAGTATGAGATTCAGGCCGAAATCGGCCGCGGCGGTTTTGGCCGCGTTTACAAGGGCTTCGACCCAACTGTAGGCCGTGTCGTCGCGATCAAAGTCCTCCTTCCCGACGCCTCCGACCCCGAGTTCCTCACACGCTTTCGACTCGAAGCCACCACCGCCGGCAACCTTCACCATCCGAATCTCGTCACCATCCACGAGTTCGGCGAAGAAGGCGGCAATCACTATCTGGTGATGGAGTATCTGGAAGGCGACGACCTCCAGAAAATTCTCAAGGATCGCCGGCCGATGACGATTCTCGACAAGGTCGAAATCATGCAGCAGGTGGCCGCCGGACTGCACTGCGCCCATGAGAGCGAAATCGTTCACCGCGACGTGAAGCCCGCCAACATCATGGTGATGCGGGACAACCTCGTCAAGATGATGGACTTCGGCATCGCGCGCCTAACCCGCTCCGATACGACGCGGTTCACCAAGGCCGGCTTTCTCGTCGGGACGCTGAACTACATGAGCCCCGAGCAGTTCCGCGACGCCGATGTCGACGCTCTCTGCGACATCTGGGCGTTCGGCGTGATCTACTACGAGTTCATTACCGGGCGATTCCCATTCGAGGGCTCCACGCCCCCGGCGATTCTCTATAGCATCACCAACGTCGAGCCGCCCGCACCATCGACACTCGTTCCCGATTGCCCCGAGTCGCTCAGCCAGCTCATCATGAAGGCGCTTTCGAAAGACCGCGACCTGCGTTACCAAAGTCTCCACGAGTTTCAACTCGATGCTGGGCCGATATTAATGGAGCTGCGCAAACAACGCGCCTCGGAGTTGTTGCCCGAAGCGCGGTCCCTGTTCGAACAGCAGCGCGGGGAAGAAGCCCAGCGCTTCGTTCGGCGCGTCCTTGATCTCGATCCGCTGAATGTCGAGGCGCGCCAACTTCGCGAGCGCATTCAGAAAATGGCGCAGCAGCAGGCGATCCAACCGAAGGTTGGCGCTCTGAAATCCAACGGCCAGGACCTGCTTTCCAAGGGCCGTTATGCCGAAGCGATTCAAAACTTCGAAAACGCGCTTCGCATGGATTCGGCAAACACCGAAATCCGGCAACTGCTCGAGGTGGCGCGCGGCTCGGTCGACAAGTACCGCAAGGCGCAGGAACTCGCCGAAGCCGCCGCCAAACTTGCCGACAAGCAGGACTTCACCGGCGCGCACGAGATGGTCAAACAGGCGCTCGCCGTGGACTCCGCCAACACGCGCGCCCGCGAGGTCTTAACCCGCGTAGAACATGCCTTTGACTCGCAGGAACGGCGCAAGGAAGTTGCCGAACTTGTGGCCGGTGCGGGCGCGATGGCCTCCGCCGGCGCCTTCGACGACGCTCTCGCGCTGCTTGGCGAGGCCTCTAAACGGCTGCACGAACCGCCGGAGATCGTCGAGGCTGTCTCGCGTATCGAAGCCGCGAAGAAACAAAGACTGGAGAGCGATCGCCGTCTGCGCGCGATGGCCGAAGCCACCGAAATGCTTCGGCAAGAGCGCGTCGATCAAGCCGAGAACATCCTCCATCCAATCAGGAAGGAAGCGCCGGACCAACCGGGTCTGGCCGAGTTGCTCAACGCCTGTTCAGAATTGCGCCGCAAGCTGGAACGCCGCGATGCCGTCCGCCGCGTCACCGAACGCGTCCATGGCATGCAGCAGGACGGCGAACTCGACCGCGCTCTCGCGCTCGCCGAACGCGCGCTCACCGAATTCACCGGCGAACACGCTCTGGCGTCATTGCGCGACGAAGCCGCGAAATTCGTTCAGCAGAGGGATGAACGCCGCGCGATCGACGAGACTCTCCGCGCCGCCACCGACCTGCGCGCCGCCGGCAAAGCACCCGAGGCGCTCGCGAAGCTGCGCGAAACGTTGCATCGCGTGGGCGAGGTCCCCGCACTGCAATCTCTCGCCAACGAGATCGAGGTCGACCTCCGTGCCCGCGAAGAACGCGCCGCTATTCAAAAGGCGACGGCCGAGGCGCGCGCGCTGCTCGGGCAATCGAAGTTCGCCGAAGCGCTGGCAAAGCTGGGGCCCCATTTGGCAGATCCCGAAGTCGCGGCATTGGTCGCCAGCGTGGAAAAGGCAGCCGGCGAAGAAGCATCGAGCAAACAGCGCGACGCCGGGCTGGCCGCCGCGCGCGAGCAGCGCAAGAAGGGCGATCTCGACCAAGCGATCGAAACAGTCAAGGCCGTGCGCGCCAAGCACGGTGACTCGCCGATGCTCCGCGACCTGGAACGCGAGGTCGAAGCCGAGCGGCAACTCCGGAAAAAGCGCGAAGCGGTCACAGCCACCGCGGCGGAAGCCAAGAGCCGCATCGCCGCGTCGCAGTGGGATTCCGCCCGCGCACTTCTGCAGAACACGCTGAAAGAGTATCCCGGCGAACCGGAGCTAACCGCTCTGCTCGACGGCATCGAACGCGGTCTCTCCGAGCAGCAGGCGCGCCGGGAGAAAGACGAGGCGCGAAAGAAGTCGCGGATGCTCGAAGGCCAAGGACGCGATGCGGATGCGCTGGCCGCGATCGACGCCGCTTTGCAAGTCCACGCCGGCGACCCCGAACTCTTCTCCGCGCGCGCCGCGCTCGCCATGCGTTCGGCCGATCGCCAGCGCGCCGGCGATCTCTCCGCGCGCATGAAGCGCATTCAAGACGCCATCGACCGCGCTCAGTTCGACGCCGCGCGGCAGGACCTGGACGACGCTCGCTCACAATTCGGGGAACAAACCGGCCTCGTTCGCCTCGCCGACGAGATCGAAGTCAAGCGCCGCATGGCCGAGCACGAAGCCGGCGCGAAAGCGATTGAACAGCTCATCGAAAAAGGCGCGCTTGCCGAGGCTGGTCCGCGCTTGCTGCAAGCCCTCGCCGCCAATCCCCGTGACCCGCGACTGCTAAAGCTCCAACAGTCGCTCGCCGCCGAAACAGCCTTCGTCGAGACCCTGCATACCATCGAGCAACATCTCGACAACAAACGCCTCGATCTCGCCGAGAATTTACTGCGAAACTCCAGCGGCGCGCGACCGCCCTCCGAGGCATTCAAACGTCTCTTGCAGCGTCTTGCCAAGGAGCGCGAGAAGCAGAAATCCGAACGGGCCGCTGCTCTGACGAAAGCGGCCGATCTCTCCCGCCGCGGCTCGCTCGAAGAAGCCGTGGGCGTGCTGCGTTCCCTGATCGACCAAAACCCCAATGACGCCGAGGCGATCCAGGCGCTCGATCAACTCAACGCCGCCCGCGGCGCGCATCTCAAGCAAAAAGATTACGCCAACCGCATCGCCGATCTGGAAAACAAGCGCCGCAACGATCAACCCCAGCTCGTCAAGGAAGGCGCGGGCGTGTTGCTGCTTGAATTCCCCGGTGACCCGCAGGCCACCGGCCTGTTGACTTGGGCGGATAAGCGCCTCCATGAACTCGGTGCACCGAAGCAAGGTATTGCAATGTGGAAGGTGGCCGTGGCCGGCGTCGCCGCCGTCGTGATCGCGGCGGGCGCGTACTTCACGCTTGGCCCCAAACCGGGAACGGTCTCCTGGAGCGTCTCTACGCAAAAACTGGCCTTTGCGTGGAAGATGGGCGAAAGCCTTCCCGAGCCGAAAACCATCGCGCTATCAAGCGCCAATGGCGTCGTCGGTCTGACCGCAAGCGGCGCCGCGCCCTGGCTTAACGTCGACCCCGCACACGCCGAAACGCCAGGGCAATTCTCGATCGGCATCGCGCCCACCGGCCTTGCTCCCGGCGACTACAAAACACAGATCAAACTCGAAGCGTCGACAGGCGAACCCAAATCGCGCGTCATCGACGTAACGATGAAAATCACCGGCCGGGCCGCGCAGCCGCAAACGCCCAACGCCCCGCACCTCACCGTCGACTCCGATCTCTTGACGTTCGACGTGCGCCAAGGCGCCGCTTCCGGCGATAGCAAAGTTGTCCATGTTCGCGGCAGCGGAGTGTCCCGTATATCGGTGGCTGCGCGCGCCAAGGGTTCGTGGTTGTCCGCCGCGCCAACCAGCGCCGCGCTCCCCACGTCTATTTCCGTTCAAGTTTCACCGGCCGGTCTTGCGCCAGGTTCATACCAAGGCGAGGTCGCCATTAACGCCGACGGCGCTGCCCCGCAGCGCATCAACGTCTCACTCCGCGTGCGCGAAGCCGACAAGCCGGTCGTCGTCACGCAAATTCCCGATCCTCCGAAAAAGCAGCCCGACCCGCCGAAGGAGCTACCGAAGGAGCAACCCAAAGAAGCGCCGATTCCCGTCGGCACGTATGCGGGTCCTCGCCGCGGAAACATCACGTGGGTCGGCGAACTCGCGCCCGGACAAAAGGTCACGATTTCGAAGGAAGGCGGCTCCTCTGGCAGCGCCAACCGCACCTTCCCGGGCGACGTGCCCATCCGCATCGAAGTCACGACTCCGGGCGTAAACGTCGAGTCAGCGCCCGCCGCCGCCAACCGTTTTTCGCGTGCCGTTCTCGTCAACAACTCGGCCGGCCCAGTCACTCTGATCCAGATCCGCTGGTTCGTACAAGAGTAGTCGTATTAGAATCGGGACATCGCCCCTATGCGTGTTCTGTTCCTCAGCCTCGCCGTTTTTACCCTCGCCGCGCAAGACCGCCGGGCGCTGCTGCTGGTCAATTCGGAGTATCAAAAGCTCGCCCCTCGCGCGGTGAATAGCGCCGATCTGGACGCGCTCAAGTCCGCGCTCGCGGCCGCCAAGTTCGCCGTTTCCGAGGAACGAAACCTCGCGCAGGGACAGATCGAAAAGATCGCCTTCCTCTCGTCGATCAAACAAGGCGACACGGTTTTGATCTATTACACCGGCTACGCCATGCAGTCCAAGAGCGACAACTTCATCGTCCCCGTCGACTACGATCCCGCCAAAGCCGGCGACGCCACGTTCCTCGCGCAGTCGATGACCGGCTTCTTCCAGATGCTCGACGACAAGAAGGCCGGCGTGAAGATGATGCTGATCGACGCCCCCGAACAGCCCGCCGCGCTGCTTCCAAAGGCGACGGGCGCAGGCTTGGCCGCGCCCGAACTCGCTGACCTCGGCCAGATCGCATTTCTATCGGCGTCGGCCCTGAACGCGCTCCCAGTCGCGCTGGACGCAACGGAACGCGGCGCCTTTGTGCGGCAGATCGCGGAGCTAATCCGCAAGCCCGGCACGACGCTTGTCGAACTATTGGTCGGAGCGCAAGGCAGCGTGTCGAAAAAGATCAGCCCTTTCTCGAACAGCACCGTCACCGCCGCCTTCCGCTTCACGGACCCGCCCCCGCCGCCGAAGGAAGCCCCGCCGTCCAAGCCCGTCGACTCCTTTATCTCCAAGGACCGCGTCAACAGCAAGGACCGTCAAAGCTATGTCTACATTCCCGCCGGCAAGTTTCTCATGGGTTGCGCCAAGGATGACACCAAGTGCGAAGAACACGAGAAACCGCAACACGAAGTCACGTTGACCAAGGCTTTCTGGATGGGCGAGACCGAAGTTACCGTCGAAGCGTACAAGCGTTTCCTCGAAATGACCGACCCCAAGAAGAAACTGCCCCGCGCCCCCGTTGAACATGAAGGCTGGCGAAACACGAACCTGCCCATGCCTGCGTTCAGCTATGACGACGCCGCCGCGTTCTGCAAATTCGCCGGCGGGCGCTTGCCGTCCGAAGCCGAATGGGAATACGCCGCGCGCGCCGGCAAAGCCAACGAGATCGTACCGCTTTCGTCGGAAAACGCTCGCGAAAAAGCCAATTTCCACGGCCGCAAAGGCAACGACCGCTTCGACTATGTCGCCCAGGTCAAGCAATTCGACCCCAACGCCTTCGGCCTGTTTGACATGTTCGGCAACCTTTGGGAGATGACCTCCGACTTCTACGACAAAGGCTACTACGCCGCTTCTCCCAAATCCGATCCCAAGGGCCCGGCCTCCGGCAAGGAACGTGCCTCGCGCGGCGGCTCGTGGGATTCCGATCCCGCGCAACATTTGCGCATTTCATTCCGCAACAAAGGCAACGGCGGCAATATCGTCGGCTGGCGCTGCGTTATCGAAGACTCCGAAGAAACGAGAAAACTCCTCCGCTAAATGTCCTCCTTCAAAATCGCCGTCCTTCCCGGTGACGGCATCGGTTCCGACGTTACCAACGAAAGTCTGAAAGCCCTCAGTGCCGTCGCCGCCGCCATCCCTACCCTTCATTTTCAGTTCGACGAATTTTCCGTCGGCGCGGGCGAATTTCTCAAGAGGGGTAACCCGCTCCCGGAAGAGACCTTCGGGCAGTTCCCGAACTACGACGCCATTCTCCTCGGCGCCATGGGCCTCCCCGGCGTGCGCTGGCCCGACGGCAAGGAGATGACACCGCAGATCGATCTCCGCGAACGCCTCGATCTTTACTGCGGCCTTCGCCCCATCAAGACTTATCACCCCAACGACACGCCGCTGAAGTCACAAAGACCCATCGACTTCGTCCTCATCCGTGAGAGCACCGAAGGCCTCTTCGCCGCGCGCCACGGCAGCGCCGATCTCAACTCCGACTCAGCCACCGACTCCATGCGCATCACTCGCCACGCCTCGGTCCGCCTCTTTCACTCCGCCTTCAAACTCGCGCGGACGCGCCGCAAGAAGGTCACGCTCATCGATAAGGCTAACGTGCTCCCGTCGATGGCCTACTTCCGCACGATCTTCAATGAAATCGCCAAGGAATACCCAGACGTAGAAACCGAAGCCAACTACGTCGACGCCGCCGCGCTCTTCCTCGTCCGCCGCCCCTGGGACTTCGACGTTATGGTCACCGAAAACATGTTCGGCGATATTCTCTCCGATCTCGCCGCGGGCCTCGTCGGCGGCATGGGCATGGCGCCATCAGCCGATCTGGGCGACAAGTACGCCGTCTTCCAGCCGTCCCACGGCACCGCGCCCGACATCGCCGGCAAAGGCATCGCCAACCCCGTCGCCATGATTCTCTCGGCGGCCATGATGCTCGACTGGCTCCCCGGCGACGATGCCAAACGCGGCGGGCAAATCTTGCACCGCGCCGTAGCTGAAGTTCTTGCCGATCCCGCCAATCGCACTCCCGATGTCGGAGGCACAATGAAGACCCACGATCTCGGCGACAAGATCGCACAGGCCGTCCGCGCATGATGCACGGTTTTAAAGTCTTCGACACCCACACCCACATCGGCCGCGCGCGCCACTCCGGCACGGTGCGCACGGCCGAAGAGCTGCTGCGCGAAATGGACAAGCACGGAGTCGACAAGTCTCTCCTCATTCCGTTCCCCGTCGTCGACGATTTCAAGCGCGAGCACGATGAAATCGGCGCGGCCGTGAAACAATGGCCCGACCGCTTCGCCGGCGCGGCTTGCATCTATCCGTTCATTGATGAGCGCGACTTTGCCGCCGAAGTGAAGCGCTGTCGCCAAGAGTTCGGTTTCAAAGCCCTCAAGTTGCAGCCGATGTATCAGGCGCTAAATCCGGTCTCGCCGCGCAGCGACTTCTTCTTTCAAGCCGCGCGGGACAACGGACTGGCCGTCGTCGCCCACACTGGCTCGGGCGTGCCGTTTTCCTTGCCGTCGCTGTTCATCTCCGCCGCGCGCCGATTCCCGGAAGTAACGATCATCCTCGGCCACGCCGGCGGCTCGGTCTACATGCTGGAATGCGCCGTGGCCTCGCAAGTCTGTCCGAACATCTACGTCGAACTCAGCTCGCTGATGCCCCATCACATCGCCGATCTCATGCACTACGTGCCCGTCGAAAAACTCCTGGCGGGCAGCGATCTTCCTTCGAGCATCGAGACCGAACTGGGCAAGATTTTCACACTGAACATCCCCGACGAGGCCAAGCGCCAAATTCTGTGGGACAATGCGGTCGCGCTTTTCGGGTAGAATACAGCCCATGCGTATTCTCCTCAGTCTCGCGGCGCTTGCGTTCCCGATGTGGGCGCAGTTTGAAGAGCAGGTCGGCGATGTCCCTTATGTCCCGACTCCACCGGAAGTGGTTGAACAGATGATGAAGCTCGGGCAGGTCAAGCCCGGCGATGTTATCTACGATCTCGGCTGCGGCGACGGCCGCCTGGTTATTACCGCGATCAAAAGACACGGCGCCGTAAAAGGAGTGGGTATTGATATCAATCCGGTGCGTGTCAAAGAGGCGAACGAAAACGCCGCGAAGGAAGGCGTGTCGGCCAAGGCGAAGTTCATCGAACAGGATCTCTTCAAAGCGGATTTCAGCGAAGCGACCGTCGTAACCCTCTATCTCCTGCCGGAAGTAAATCTCCGGCTGAAACCGATCTTACTCCAGCAGCTGAAACCAGGCACACGCATCGTTTCCCACCAGTTCGACATGGGCGAATGGAAGCCCGAAAAGACGGTGGAAATCGAATGGCGCCGTGTTCATGTTTGGACCGTTCCACCCAAAGGCACGGTCGTAAAATAGCCCGGCGCGCGATGCGGGAACTTACTAACACCATCCCCTTTTTCGGATCGATCTTCGCGATCACGAATGGCCGATATCTCTAACTGGTGCGGGGCATACTACCCGGCTTCGGTGCGAACAACCCTGGCCCGGTTGACAAAGTTCCCAATTAATAAGATGCTTGAGGCAAGAGTATGCCTAACACTCCTTCCAACATCGATCAGGCCGCGATCTGGGCCGCCGCGATCGAAGGTCTTGAGATCCAGAAGAAGCGGATTGAATAACAGATAGCGGCGGTTAAGTCGCTGCTTGGCGGCACCGCCGCGGCGGCCGCTCCTCGCCGCAGAGGCCGCCCGCCAGGAAAGATGAGCGCCGCGAAAACCGCGGGAGCCACCGCACCTAAGAAACGCGGCCGCAAGCCGGGCCGCAAGAAGCGCGTACTGAGCCCTGAGGCTATCGCGCGAATATCCGAAGCGCAAAAGAAACGCTGGGCCGAGCACAACAAAAAGAAAGCTTCAAAGTAGTTCGCCGAAAACGGATAACCAATAAGAACGGGCGCTCCAACCAGCGCCCGTTTTGCTTTTGCACAGCCGGCAAACCGGCAATTGCAAAATCCGAGGCGAGGCCAAGATCGAGAAGTTGATTGGCAGTGGCTGCGTCGAACTACTTATCTGGGCGAGTAAGTGAGTGGTGCTCTCCACCTTGGCGCCAACGCTACTGGCGGTAAGCACGACTTCGCAGAATTCCAATGCCCGGCGCCCTCCCTCCCACGCTGATGCTAGAGCATCTTCGGCGTGCTCCAATGCGTCCGATAGTTCCGTCTGACGTAGAGGTTCGCTTCCGCATCGCCGATGATCGTTTCGGTGCCGGGATCAAATCGCACATTGTGACCCGTACGAGCCA